>CALXAW010000011.1 GCA_944386375.1 uncultured Clostridia bacterium | reverse complement strand
AATAAATTGTCTTTTTAACATTAACTTTAGCAGATGTTCTTTTAACTTTTAAGTTCCTTTTTTTATAATCTTTTTCTTGTTCTGGCACAACTTTTGTAATAGTAAAAATAAAGTGCCCATCAGAAGAAGCTAAAGCCTCGATTAAAAGTTTAGAATCTCTTGCAAAAAAGCCTACAGTTTTTTCAGCCTCTTTTAAAAGGTCTTGAAACAAACTTTGAGATTCTAAAGAATTAGACATAATAGAATGTACATCTATATTTTTAGCCTTTAGGTCATCAAAATTAATAATTATTCTAATTTTATTTTCTGTAATTTTTTCTATTTTCATTAAACCATTCCCTTTCAAACTAATAGAAAAATTATAATTAAAATCAATTAATATTAAATTAATTATACTACTTTTTATATTATATTTAAAGAAACAAAATTTGGCAAGAAAAAAATTAAAAAAATATAATTTCTACTTGAAAAAATTGCTTATTCCATATATAATAGTTGTGTGACAAAAGAACAAGTTTCCGTAGAAGTATAGGAGAAATATTGGAGGTAAAAAATGGCTACAAGAGACAAAAATATATGGATATTAATAATATTTATTTTATCAGGTTTAGTAGTAGGAGGGCTACTTGGAGAATTAGCAGGACAAGTAGATTGGTTATGGTGGCTTTCTTTTGGGCAACAATTTGGGCTAGAAGAACCAGTAGTGTTAAATTTAAATGTTGTAACAATAACATTTGCACTTATGTTTAAAATAAATATTTCAAGTATTATAGGTATGGTACTTGCAATATTTATATACAAAAAAATATAAAAGTATAGGAAGTGTAATTTTTTATACAATAAACAAGGGGACAAAATAGGGACAATCAAAAAAAGAAAGGATTGTATTTTGTCAATGAAAATAAAAGAATTACCAACACTAGAAAGACCATATGAAAAACTAGAATTATATGGCGAAAAAGCATTATCAAATGCAGAACTATTAGCAATAATTATAAAAACAGGAACAAAAGAAGAAACATCAGTACAAGTTGCACAAAAATTATTAAAATTAAGTAATAATTTAGGAGAAGACTTAAATTTTTTAAAAGAATTATCTTTAGAAGAAATAACAAAAGTAAAAGGGATAGGAAAAATAAAAGCAATACAATTAAAAGCAGTATGTGAACTTGCAACAAGAATGACTCAACCACATAATTACAGGCAAATTCAAGTAATAAATGCAAGAAATATATATCTTTTTTTAAGAGAAGAACTAAGAGTTATAAAAAGAGAAGTTGTAAAAATAATTATATTAAACAGAAAAAGTTATATAATAAAAATAAAAGATATATCACTAGGGAGTAGCAACTTTGCAAGTATTTCTACACAAGAAATATTAAATGAAGCAGTAAAAATGGGAGCAAGTAGAATTATATTAGTACATAATCACCCAAGTGGAGATTCAACACCAAGTGATAAAGACTTAGAAATTACAGACAAACTGTGCAAATCAGCTAAAATACTTGGAATACAATTATTAGACCATATAATAATTGGAAATTTAGAATATACAAGTATATACAAATATGACTTAAAAGAAAATTAAATTAATGAAAGGATAGATGAAAATAAATGAACTTTTTTAAATTAGGCTCTAAAGACATAGGAATAGATTTAGGAACAGCAAATATTTTAGTAACAGTAAAAGGAAAGGGGATAGTTTTAAAAGAACCTTCTGTTGTAGCAATAGATATAAAAACTGGCGAAATAATGGCAACAGGAGTAGAAGCAAAAGAAATGCTACGGAAGAACTCCAGAGCAAATAAAAGCAATTAGACCATTAAAAGATGGTGTAATTGCAGATTTTACTGCAACACAACTAATGTTAAAAAACATATTAAAAAAAGTATGTCAAAAATATAGTGCAGGAAGACCAAGAGTTGTTGTAGGAGTACCATCAGGTATTACAGAAGTAGAAGAAAGAGCAGTAGAAGAAGCTGTATTACAAGCAGGTGCAAAAGAAGTATATTTAATAGAAGAACCAATGGCAGCAGCAATAGGAGCATCTTTAGATATAGGAGAACCAAGTGGTAGTATGGTAGTAGACATTGGAGGAGGCACAACAGAAGTTGCAGTAATATCTTTAGGTGGAATTGTCGTAAGTAATTCGCTAAGAGTAGCAGGTGACGAGTTAGATCAAGATATAGTAAACTATATAAAAAAAGAATTTAATCTAGCAATAGGAGAAACAACAGCAGAAGAATTAAAATTAGAAATAGGTTGTGCATTACCATTAGTTACAGAAATGTCAAAAGAAATAAGAGGTAGAGACTTAACTACAGGTTTACCTAAAAATGTAGAGATTACATCTTCTCAGGTAGAAGAAGCAATGAGAGAGTCAATATCAAAAATAGTAGATATAGTAAAAATAACACTAGAAAAAACACCACCAGAGCTAGCATCAGATATAATGGAAAAAGGAATTGTATTAGCAGGTGGAGGAGCACTAATAAAAAATCTAGACAAATTGTTAAGTAAAGAAACAAAAATGATGGTATATGTAGCAGAAGACCCATTAGATTGTGTTGTTAAAGGAGCAGGAAAAACACTAGAAAACTTAGAAACTTTAAGAAATGTATTAGAAACAGCAAGAAAAAGAAGATAAGAAAGGAAATAGCGTTATTTATGTATAAAGATAAAAAAAGTGGAGCTTTTGGAATATTTATAACAGTTGTTATACTTATAATACTTGTTTTACTTACAAATACAGATAATAGTAATTTATCTGCATTTGAAAATGCTGCATCAAATTTAGTTACTCCTATTCAAAATGGTTTAACATACTTAAAAAATAAAGTAAGTGGAAACAATGACTTTACAACAAATATAAATAATTTACAAGCTGAAAATGAGGAGTTAAAGAAAAGAAATAGCGAGCTAGAACAAGATTTACGCGAACTAGAAACAATAAAAACAGAAAATACAACATTAAAAGAATACTTAAATTTAACAGAAAAATATGGAGATTATACAACTGTTCCAGCAGATGTAATAAATAGAGACATAAGCAACTATTCTAAAATAATAATAATAAATATAGGTTCAGATAATGGAATTGCAGAAGGAATGACAGTAATTGCAGACCAAGGACTAGTAGGGCATGTAATATCTGTTACAAATTCTACAGCAAAAGTACAAACAATAGTAGATAGTGCAAGTTCTGTTTCTAGCTTAATGAGTACAACAAGAGACAGCATAGTATGTAAAGGAACTTTAGACGATATATCAACACTAAAAGCAATGTATATTCCAACAGAAGCACAAATTATACAAGGAGACAGTATAGAAACATCTGGAATAGGTGGAATTTATCCAAAAGGTATTCATATAGGAACAGTAAGCAGAGTTGTAAATACAGACAACTCAATAGATAGATATGCTATTATAAATACAGCAGTAGACTTTGGTAAACTAGAAACAGTATTAGTTATAACTAATCAATAGATAGGAGCAAATATTTTGAAAAAATTTTTAATAAATGTAATGTTTATAATAACTTTTTTAATTTTATATTTTCTCCAATTAAACTTTTTTTCATGGTTCCAAATAGCAGGAGTAATGCCAAATTTATTTGTAGTACTTGTTTTATATATAGGGCTATTTGCAGGTAGAAGCATGGGACTAGCATATGGAGTAATTTTTGGAGTGTTATTAGACCTATTTGTTGGACAAAAAATAGGAATGACTGCAATTATGCTAGGAATAATAGGAATAATTGGAGGAATTTTTGAAAAAAACTTTTCAAAAGACAGTAGACTAACAGTAATGATTATGGTAGTAAGTAGCACTATAATATACGAAATAGGTATATATGCATTAAGATATATGGTATTAGAAAACAACTTAGAAATATGGAGCTTTGCTAAGATATTATTTGCAGAAGTAATATTTAATATTATAATTACAATAATATTTTATCCATTAATACAAAAAACAGGACATAGTATAGAAAACGAATATAAGGGGAATAGAATACTAACTAGATATTTTTAAAAGAAGGTGAAAAATTGAAAAAACGAATAAGCAAAGAAAATATTAATTTAAGATTTAACATATTATCCCTTATAGTATATCTTGTAGGAGTAGTATTAATAATACAGCTTTTTAATTTGCAAATAATAAATGGAGAAAGCTATAGAGAACAGTCAAATACAAGGCTTTCTAGAGAAAGTACATTAGAGGCTGCAAGAGGAAATATATTAGATAGTTCTGGAAATGTGCTTGCAACATCAAAAATGGGATTTAGCTTAGAACTATATAAAACAAAAATAGATGATGCAACATTAAACCAATCTATACTAGAGCTAATAAAAGTATTAGAACAATATGGTCAATCATATCCAGACTCTTTCCCTATAAATGTAAACCCATTTGATTTTACAATAGAAGGAGAGACACTATCAAATTGGAAAAAGAATTATGACTTAAAAGAAGAGGCATCTGCAGAAGAATGTTTTAATTATTTTAAAGATAAATACGAAATAACAACAGAAAATATTACTGATGCAAGAAAAATAATGTCAATAAGATATGAAATAACAACAAAAGGATATAGTAGTACAAGACCTTTAAGTATTGCAACAGACATAAGTTCAGAAGTAGTATCAGTTATAAGCGAAAGAAGCGGAGACTTTCCAGGGATAAATATAGTTACAGAAGCAATACGTTCATATACATCAGGAAGTTTAGCATCACATATATTAGGATATGTAGGAAAAATAAATGAAGAAGAATATGAAGCAAACAAAGATACATACGAAAATGACGACATAATAGGAAAAACGGGAATAGAATATGTATTTGAAAAATACTTAAAAGGAACAGATGGAGTTAGACAAATAGATATGTCAGTTGACGGAACAGTTACAGCAGAATATGTTTCAGAAGAAGCAAAAGAAGGAGCAGATGTTGTATTAACAATAGATGCAAACTTGCAACAAATAACAGAAAATGCACTAAAAGCAAATATGCAAAAAATATCTAGTGGAGGATTTTCTGAGGTATACCAAACTAAATCTGGAACAGCAGTTGTAATGAATGTAAACACAGGCGAAGTTTTGGCAATGGCAAGTTATCCAGATTATGAACCACAACAATTTGTTGGAGGAATAAGTAACGAAAAATATAATGAATATGCTGCAAATGAAGCATTATTTAATAGAGCAATAAGTGGAGCATATGCACCAGGTTCAACATTTAAAATGATAACAGCAATTGCAGGACTAGAATCTGGAGTAATAGATACAAATACTAGAATAAATGATACAGGTGTATACCCCAAATATACACATCCTGTATGTTGGTATTACACATCATATCATAGAGGACATGGTAGCTTAAATGTATCTGATGCAATAAAACATTCTTGTAACTATTTCTTCTACGAAACAGGGGACAGAATGGGAATTGACAATTTAGCCAAATATGCAAGTTATTTTGGTCTAGGCAAAAAAACAGGTATAGAGTTACCAAGCGAAACAGCAGGTACACTTGCATCTAAAGAAACTAAAATGGAAAAAACAGGAGAGCAATGGTATGCAGGAGAAATAACATCTGCAGCAATAGGTCAAAGTTATAACAACTTTTCACCATTACAAATGACAAAATATATAAGTATGTTAGCAAATGGAGGAAAAGACATAAAACCTACTATAATAAAAACAATAAGAAATGTTGACGGAAGCGAAGTATCTAGAGAAGAAATAAATGGCTATGTAAACGAAAAACTAGGATTAGCAGAAGATACATCAGAAGATTTACCAATTAATCAAGCAAACTTAGATGCAGTTTTAGAAGGTATGAGATCTGTTACAAGCGAAACAGGAGGAACAGCATATAGCATATTTAGAGGATTTAATATAGAAGTTGGTGGAAAAACAGGTTCTGCAGAAACATCAACAGGAGATGTCAATGCATGGTTTGCAGGATTTGCACCATTTGACAATCCAGAAATTGCAATAGTAATAATGGTAGAAAATGGTGGTCATGGTAATTATACAGCAGAAGTTGTAAGAGATATAATGGCAGAATATTTTGGAATGAATATACAAAATGTAGAAGAAAACACCACAGCAATTCCATATACAGAAACAATACAATAAATTATTTAGAACATAGTTCTAGAAGGGAAGTTAAAATGAAAAAATGTATTAGTATAAATTTAAAAAGAAATGAAATAGTAATAAAAATAAACGAAGATGCCACACAAGAAGAAATAGTAAATGACTTAAAAAAGAAATTACCAGAACTAAAAAAACTATATAAAGACGAAAAAACACCAATAACAGTAACAGGAAAAATACTAAAAAATAAAGAAATTGACGAAATACAAGAACTAATAAAAGACAAAATAGATGTACAAATAGAATTTGACTCACCAAAAAGCTTAGGTTTATATAGTATTAAAAAAACTTTTGAGAAAAAAACAGAAATATCAGAAACTAGATATTATAGAGGTTCGCTAAGATCTGGACAAAAAATGGAATCAGAAGGAAGCCTAGTAATATTAGGAGATGTAAATTCAGGGGCAGAAGTAATGGCTGCAGACAATATAGTTGTATTAGGAGCATTAAGAGGTTTAGCACATGCAGGTGCAAAAGGAAATAAACAAGCAATAATTGCAGCAGGATTATTAGATACAGTACAAATAAGAATTGCAAATATAGTAAAAGAAATAGATAGAGACGAAGAACCTTTGCATAAACAAGCATATGTATGTGTAGAAGAAAATGAAATTATAATAGATTAGTAAAATTGTGTGCAACAAAAGCGATGTGATTAAAATATTTCAATCACATCGCTTTTGTTTATGTTAATAAAAGTAAAATTAAAGAGAAAAATAGGCCCTCATCTTTTACACCCTCATTATAAAGAAAAAAAATAAGACAAATTAATAAAATATCATCAAAATATAGTTTTAAACCAAATAAATCAAATACAGAACTGTCAGCATTTGGTTTAGAATCTGTTTTTTTATAATTAGCCTTTTCAGAAGCGGGAGGCGTATTGTGATTAAAATTAGAGCTATTAAAATTTGTTTTATTATTTTTATAATTAGGGTGGTAATTATAATTTCTATAATAAAAATTTGGAAAACCAAAATAAGGAAATCTAGGCATTTTTATCATCTTCTTTTTTCTCATTTTTCATAATTTCTGCAATTTTAGTCATGTTTAGCAAATTTACATATTGATCTAATTTACTTTTTCTACTTTCGCGTAAATATGGTTTTAGTGAATATAAAAGATTAGCCCTGGGGTCATCTTTGGTATTTATGGCCTCAATTATAGACTTCATTTTTAAAATAGTATTTATATCAATATTAAAATTATTACTATTTTCAGATTCAGTATTATTAGATTTATTATTACTAGAATTTAATAATGAAGATAAATCTGGCAAAGAAGAACTTTCAGGAGCAGGTGAAGACTTATCTTTATTAAAATTGTTAAGCATTTCTTTTAATTCTTCTGGAATATTACCACTATCTACCATATTTTTTACATTATTAAAAATACTAGACAAATCTTCAGCCATATGCATACCTCCTGTAAACTAATTCATTTTCTTTTTAAGTTCTTCTATAATTTTATCTTTATCTTTAGAATTCATAATGGCATTTGCCTGATTTATTGCCTTTTCTAAATCTTGCTTACTCATTTTACTTGCCATTTTCATTAATTGATTTAAATCTAAATTACCCATAAAAAATCACCTTTCTAATATATATGTACTCTATATAATATTAATTACAAATATAAATTGTGACAAATTTATCAAAAATTAACATAAAAAGTAACTAAAAAAACGCAAAAAGCTTGAAATATCTTGCAAAAAGAGGTATAATAGAAGTTAGTAGAGTTGCAATAAATAAAAAAAGTAATATAATTGTAATAAAAATGTAATAAAAAAATAATATTTTTTATTAATAAAACCCGCAAACACTAGCCGTAAGAAGAAAAATAGCCTTTAAAAAAAAGGCCTATTATAACTTTTTTTGAAACTTGACTTTATGTAAGTAAATAGGTATGATTAAATTGATAAATTTAAGCCTAACTTTAGATTAAGGAGGAGATTAAATGAAAAAGAAAATTTTAAAAATGGGAGTAGCAATTATTTTAATAATTACGCTAACAATGGCAAACTTTATATTTGTAGGAGCAAGTGGGATAAGCTATGCAGTAGAAATGTTACAAGAAGAAACGGTAACAAACAACAAAAATGTAACATTTGATGTATATTTTAAAGATGAGGAAGGAAATAAAATAACAGAAACGCAACAAGCTATAAATAAAACAGATATGAAGTTATATATGCAAGTATCAGTTAAAAAAGAAGGATATTTTAATGGTACAATAGAATTAAAAAATAGTAACTTTTCCTTAAAAACAGAAGACTTAAGTGAAAATATAAATAAAATAGAAGAAAATACAATAACCTTGAACCAAATAAATGCAAACGAAACAGCAGAGATAGAACTAGCAATAGAACCAATAAAAGAAAATCAAATAGATTCAGGGTTTTTAAGCATGTTAAGCAATATAGAGCTAAAAGGTATATATAAAGATAGTTCAGAAAAAGACATAAACATAGAAGCAACAAGACAAATACAGCTATCATATACAAATCCATATACAGAAAATGACGGAGTTAGCTTAACAACTAAAGTAATAACAAATAAAATATACAACATAGATGGAACAAATAAAAGAATAGTACAAATTTTAGTAAACAGTGGACTTAAAGAAAATATGTATCCAATAAAAGAAACTAATATAGAATTAAATGTGCCACAAGGAGTAGAAAAAGTAGATGTAATATCAAGAGGAACAACAGCAACAAACGGAAAAGGAGAAGAGGCATTTTCACAAGATAATTGGCAATACATAGAAGAAGAAAATAAGGTAGCAATAAAAATAACAAACCAAGAAGAAAACGGAAAAATAAATTGGACAAAAGAAGGAACAGACCAAATAGTTGTAACATATGTAATAAATGAAAAAACAAATATAACAAATACATCTATAATAGCAAAAACAAATATAAAATTATATGACGAAAACGAAACAGCAAAAGAACAAACAGTAACACAAGCATTAACAGAAGAAGTAGATGGACTAATAACAAACGAAATAACAACATCAGAAGAAAACATATATAAAGGAAAAATATATTCAGGAATACAAAGAACTTATAACACAACAGCACAAATACATGTAAATAACATAGACATAATAAACAAAATAGAAACAGACTTAGCATCAGCAACATTTATTACACCAACAGTACCAACAGATGCAAACTCACAATATGTAACAACAAAAATAAATCAAGCAAAACTAAAAGAAATAATAGGAGAAAGTGGATCATTAACAATAACAAATGTAGATGGAACAGTTATTGCTCAAATAACAAATTTATCAAAACCAGATGAAAATGGAGACATAGTAGTAAATTATCCAGAGGGAGTAAAAGCAATACATATAGAAACATCTAAACCAGAAAAAACTGGAACAATAACATTAAATAATACAAAAGTACTAAAACCAGCAGGATATGATAGAACAACAATTGGAACATTTACAGCAATACAAGAAACAATGACAGGTACACAAACACAAATAGCATTACAAAACACTAAAACAGAAGCAAAATTAGAAATAAATAAAAATACATTATCAACAATGACAGAAAATACAGGAATAGAAATGACAGCAACATTATTAACAAATGGAGAACAATATGACTTATACGAAAATCCAGTAGTAAAAGTTGCAATACCAACACAAGTTCAAACATTAAATGTAAACTCTGTAAAATTACTTTATGGTGAAGGCTTAACAATACAATCAGCAAATGTACATGACGAAAATGGTGGTAAAGTTATAGAAGTTATACTATCTGGAAAACAAGTAGCATATCCAGACGAAACATTAGAAGGTGCAACAATAATAATAAATGCAGATATGACATTAGATAAAAGAGCAACAACAAGTGACGAAAAAATAACAATGTCATATACAAACCAAACATCAGGAGCACAAAATGCAGTAGAAGCACCAATACAAGTAGTATCACCAAGAGGATTAATTACAATAAACACAATAAATGATTATGGAATGTCTGTAGTTGGTGAACAAGAGACACAAACAGCAAAACTAGAATTAGGAGCAGAAAGTAAACAATCTACAGTAAATATAGAAGTAATAAACAACAATGAACAAGCAATAAATGATGTAAAAATATTAGGTACATTCCCAACACAAAGTAGCCAAAACAATATAGCAACAACAGTAAGTCCATTAGCAATAGAAGGAGAAGTATATTATACAGAAAATGAAAATGCAACAGATGACATAAATGATGGAAATAACCAATGGTCTACAACAATAACAGATGCAAGTAAAGTAAAAAAATACTTGGTATTAGTAGATAAAATGGAACCAGCACAATCTATTGCAACATCATATCAAGTAAATATACCAGAAGGGCTAGAATATAACCAAACAGCATCAGAAGGTTATAATGTAACATATAATAACAGCGAAATTAACACACAAGACACAATAGCTGCGACAACATTAGCTGTATCTACAGGTAAAGGACCAGTACTTTCAAGTGGAATAAAAGCTACAATAAGTGGACAAGAAGTTGCAAGTGGTAGTACAGTAGCAAATGGAGAAGTTATAAAATATGTAACAACACTTGAAAATACAGGTACAGAAGATGCAACAAATGTAGTAGTAAAAGGACAAGTACCAGAGGGAACAGTATATGTAAAACCAGGAAGTATATATAGTGCAGAATACTATACAGAATATCCAGAACAAAAAGAAGTAGAACTAAAAGTAGAAAAAGTTCCAGTAGGACAAAAAGTAGAAGTAGAATATGAAGTAAGAGTTAAAGCAGATACAGCAGAAGGAACAGAATTAAAAAGCAAAACTACAACAACATACAAAGAAGCAACAACAGAAACAGACGAAATAGCATATAAAGTAGCAAAAGGTGAATTAAAGTTAACAGCAAAAAGAGGTGGAGACCCAGCTATAGAATTAACTAATAACAGTTCTATGACATATGTTATAAGAGTAGAAAACATATCAAACGAAACAAAAAATAATGTACAATTAAATATAAACTTACCACAAGACTTACAATTACAAACAGTATTAGATAGTGGAACATATGAAGTTATAGGAACATCAAATACAGTATCATTAGGTGATATGGAAGCAGGTGCAATACGAACATTTGACATTGTTGCAAAAGCAAATGTAGCAAATGCAAGTGATGGAAAATCAACAAAAGATGTATATGTATCTGCAACAGCAAAAGCAAACAATACAACAGAATGTAGATCTAATGCAGTAAAAGAAACAATTAAATACTATAACTTAAGTATAAGTTTAGCATCATCAAATGCAAATGGATATGTAAAATCAGATGATACTATAGAATATAACATAACAGTAAAAAACTCTACAGATGTACAAGCACCAAATATATCTATAGAAGACAAAATACCAAATGAACTAAAAGTAAAATCTATAGAAGTAAATGGTGAACCAGCAGAAGTTACAGGAAATACAGTACGTGTAAAGAGAAATATAGAACCAAATAGTGAATTAAATGTAAAAATAGATGCGGTTGTAAACTATGCTGCAAGAACAGAACCACTTGTTATAAACAATGTTGCAACATATACAGATAAAGGACAAACAACATCTTCACAAGAAGTATCACATATATTACAAGCAGAAGCGGAAGGAGCAGTTGATACAACAAGTGCAAATATGATAAGCGGTGTAGCTTGGATAGACGCAAACGAAGATGGACAAAGAGACCCAGCAGAAAAACTATTACAAGGCATTACAGTTAGATTATTAGACACAGCAACAGGAAATATAGCAACAAATATGGCAGGAACTGAATGTGTAGCGACAACAAACGAAAAAGGTTTCTACTTATTTACAGAAGTACCAGAAGGACAATATTTAGTAGTATTTGAATATGACACAAGCATATATACAGTAACAGCATATCAAAAAGAAGGAGTAATAGCAGCAGTAAACTCAGATGCAGTAATGCAACCAATAGCTATAAATGGACAAGAAGGAACATATGGTGTAACAGATACAATAACAATGAATGGAGCAGGTGTTCCAAATATAGACTTAGGTTTAATTACATCTACAGTATTTGATATGGAATTACATAAATATGTAAATAAAATAACAGTACAAACAAGTAAAGGAACACAAAATTATAATTTCAATAACGAAACTTTAGCAAAAGTAGAAATTAAAGCAAAAGAACTACAAGGTGCAACAGTAATAATAGAATATAAAATAGATGTAACAAATAAAGGTGAAGTTGCAGGTTATGTAAGAAACATAGCAGATTATATGCCAGCAGAACTTTCATTTAACTCAGAATTGAATACAGACTGGTATCAATCAGGCTCAGACTTATATAATAGTAGTTTAGCAAATACACCAATACAAGCAGGAGAAACAAAAACAGTTACATTAACACTTACAAAAACAATGACAGAAGAAAATACAGGATTAGTTAATAACACAGCAGAAATTGCAGAAAGTTATAACGAATCTGGATTAGAAGACATAAACTCAACAGCAGGAAATAGAGCACAAGGAGAAAATGACATGGGAGCAGCAGATGTAATTATAGGTGTTAGTACAGGTGCAATGTATACATATATAGGACTAATAATATCAATACTAGTACTAATGGGTATAGGTGCATATATGCTACAAAGAAAACTTGCTAAAAAAGACAAAGAAAATGAAATAAAATTAGATTTATAAAGAAAGGAGGTAATAGAAATGTCTAAGTTAAAAAAATCAATATTAGCAATAATAATAGTATTAATAAGTACATTTATAGTAGGTGCCACAGCAAACATAGTATATGGTATAACAGGATATGTAATGCTAGGTACTTGGCAACCTGGATATACAGATGGTAGTTGTAACTCTGCAATATGGAGTTTTACATATCCAGAATGTGAAGAAGGCTGTGGAGTGCAACAACAAAGTACAAGAGATTATGTGTATAGACCTGCAACATGTACTCACGATGTAGAAGAAACATATACAGTAGATGTAACTGATGACGAAGGAAATGTAACACAAGAAACTAGAACAAGAACTGTTAAAAAAACATTCCAACATTGGGAAGCATATCCTACAGCAAATATAGGAGATGACGAAGCAATCTTTTGTATACAGCACGACCAACTTCTAGACAGACATGGTAACTATTATAAAGAATTATATACATATACTATAGAAGGATTAAATGCATATTTAGGACCATATAAAGGAATATCTGGAATAGACGATATAGACGGAGCTGTAAACCATAGATTAAATGCAGTACTTGCATATATATTAAATCAACCTAGAGGAACATATGATGATTTACCAGGGATGAACTCTAACCCAGTACAAGATGCTGTATGGCAAGTAATGCCTAACTGGATGGATCAAGTAGGCTCACAACTAAATATAGCAAATGTATTCCCATCTGGAACACCATCTGGAGTAGGCTCTTCAATAGTAACAGAAGGTGAAGAATATGCAGACGAATTAGAGCGTATAAAAAATATGAAAGACAATACAGACAAAGAAAATATAGATGTACAGCCATATAGAAAAGATGGAGTAAAATACATGCAAGTAGGACCATTTAATACAACATTTGGTGGAGACTTAACACAAGTATTATTATCAGATGGTAATGGAAACGGATATGATGCAACATTATTTGGTAAATACGAAGGTACAACATTTGTAACAATGGAAAGAGACGAAATAGAAACAGATAAAGACTACTATATATTAATCCCACTTGATAAATGTAATATGCACTGGATAAAAAATATAAAATGGAAAGTAGAATATGACGAATATGTTGTAACAATTAAACTTTCTGGAGTAGATGGAAGTAAAACTGGAGAAAAAGACCAAGGTCAAGCAATAATAGAAATAACACCAAGTAAAGAAAGAGGAGAAAAAGAACTAGAAGTAGAATTTAACATACCATTAATGATAGACATTTCTGGTTTTGTATGGGAAGACATTAAATCAGGTAAAGATAACGAATATGACGATGTATTCCATCAATCAGCATATCAAGGTGATTCAGGCGAAACATATGACGGAGCAGATACATTAGTAGAAGGTATAGTAGTAAACTTAATAGATAGAGAAACAGGAGAAATTGTAAGAAGAATAGTACCAAGTTCACAAGGAGGTTCTCAAACTGGAGGTAATAGTGGAAACGAAGGTAATACAGGAAATACAGACAATCCACAAGGAGGTAATACAAATACACCAGATGTAGATGACGATTACTACCATGACGAGAATACAGCATATGTAGACCCACCAGAAGATAGAAATAATACAACACATAACCAAAATACAGCAGGAGACCAACAAACATCACAAAATAATAACAACAATAATACATCAAGTGTAGATGACGACTATTATCATGACTCAGATACAGCATATGTAGATCCGCCAGAAGATAGAGTAAAAACAACAGTAGGCTCAGCAGCAAATGACGATTATTACCATGACGAAAATACAGCATATGTAGATCCACCAGAAGACAGAGTAGATGGTAACCAAACTCCATCAGGAAGCGGAAACCAAGGAACAACAAATGGAACAGGTGAAGAAATAACAGCAATTACAGACGAAAATGGTGCATACAAATTTGAAGACTTATTTATAAGTGAACTAGAATTTTACTATATACAATTTATCTATAATGGAGTAACATATACAGCAGTTATGCCACTTGTTGGAGAAGATAGAAGCATAAACTCTAAAGCAGACGAAATACCAGAACAAAGAAAAGAAATAAATGATACTTTTGCAGAAATAACAAATGCAGACGATATAACAGCAAGAGATCAAGGTTTTGCAAGAGATGCAAGTGGAAATGTAACACATCACTTAAAATATAATAATATAACAGAAGAAAATAGATCAGAACTAGCAGAAATAACAGACGAGCCAGCAGATGTAATTGCAGATACAGAACAAACAGGATATGACCTAAGAGAAGAGTTTGACCAAGAACATTATATTGTAAATGACCAAGGAGACTTAGAAATACAATATAATAACTTAGGACTAATTCGTAGAGAACAACCAGAAACAGCAATATCTAAAGACTTAGTAAATGCACAAATAGATGTAAATGGATATTCACATATTTATGATTATGCAAAAAGATATGAATATTTAGAAAATAACTCAGCATTTAATGTAGCAGTAAAATTCGGTAATGAATATATAGATTCATATACAAGAGCAATTTACCCATCAGATGTACAGTTTAGTATAGAAGGGGCAAATGGAGATGATGCAAGAAAACTAAAAGTATATGTAACATATTCAATTACAGTTAGAAATATGTCAGACACATTAACAACAGAAGTAAACGAATTAGTAGACTACTATGATGCAAATTACACAATAGTAGATTCATGGTTTGGAAATGCAGAAAATCCAGACGAGCGTGGAGATACAATAGAATGGTCAACAACAAGCAAATATGGCCAAAGCTATAGCAACAATGGATATGTAGCAGCATATACAACATCAACAGATGGAAAACAAATACCAGCAGGAAATAACCTAGATACAATATACATCAAGTTCCAAGTAAATGACGAAACAGTATTAGGTTTATTAAAACAAGAAGCAACACTTGAAAATGTAACAGAAATTTACTCATATTCAACATTCTACGGTAGAGACGACGAAAGAGAACAAGCAGTAGCAGGAGATGTGTATGCAGGCGTAGATAGAGCTTCTGCACCAGGAAATGCAACACCAGGAAATGTAGAAACATATGAAGCAGATACAGACAAAGCACCATCATTTATACTAGATGCTAAAGGTGTAAGACAAATAGAAGGTACAGTATTTGAAGATAATGCAATAGATGCAGATGGAAATATAATGTCAAAAGACGAAGTATATACAAACCAAGTAAGAAAAGGTGATGGTATATACAACAAAGGTTCTGAAGACCAAGATGCTGAAGATGCCGAGAAAGGTGAAAATATAATAAGAAATGTAAAAGTAGAATTACTAACAGTAAATGATGGAGTAATAGGAGATGTGGCAGAAATATATCCAAATTCTCAATCAGGTGGAGAAGATCCAGATAAACCAGATGGTGTAGAAGGAGGAAGTTCAGTAGATGCAGTAGTATATAGTGATGACAATGGTAACTATAAATTTGCAGGTATAGAGCCTGGAAACTACATAATTAGATTTACATATGCAAATGGTAACGAAATCTACACTACAGATGGAACACAAGCAGGAGTAATAGATGTACAAAATTATAAATCAACAATAATAACATCTGAAAAACTTAAAAATGCTTTCATAAACGGAGATAAAGAATGGTACAAAAATGATAAACAATATATGGGAGATAAAGCAGAAGAACCACGCTATTCAGATGCAAGAGACAATTATGATATAAGACAAGCAATAGATGACCAAATAAAAGATGTTACAAATATTACTCAAGACAATCTTAACCAAGACCAAATAACAGAAATGGAAGCAGATACTCCAGAATTTGAAATAGGTGTAGAAAAATATCAATATTCTACAATATATACAGAAACAGCAAAAGATGCATATGTATATAAAGTATCTGATGTAGACTTTGGTATAATACTAAGAGCACAACAAGCAGCAGAGGTAGACAAACATGTAAAACATGTAAAAGTAACACTTGCAAATGGTCAAATATTAATAGATGGTGACCCAAGAACAGAAAACTTAGAATATGTAATGTACCTACCAGATACAAAACAAATATATATAACAATAGATAATGAGCTATTATATGGTGCACAACTAGAAATTACATATGAATTTACTCTAACTAATACAAGTGAGAAAGACTACATAAGTGAAGATAACTATTTCTGGGGAGACGAAGTAGGAGATTTAATTACATTTGACTCAGCAACATTAATAGACTATGTAGACTTAGATATGACAATATCAGAAGAAAGTAGTGGAACTTGGACACCAATTACAACTATAGAAGAGTTACTAAGAGACCATAATACAAATCTAACACAAATAGATGCATTATTACAAAACTTTAGCTCAGTAGTAACAACAGAAGGAATACATAATGGAGCATTAGCACCAGGTGAAAGTGCAAATACAGACATCAAAGTACAAAGATTGCTTGCAACATCTGATGACCTAGCATATGAAAATAATGGTGAGATTATAAGAATCCAAAAAAATGGCGGAAGCAGTATAACAACAGACATAACAAGTTATGGTGAATTAACATTATGGCAAAATCCAACAGCAGAGCCAGGAGAGATAGACGAAACAAAGGCAGAAACAGTAACAGTTATACCACCAACAGGTGATACGCTAACATATGTAGCATACATAGCAACAGGAATTGCAGCATTAGCAGTACTTGGTGTAGGTATTGTGGTAATAAGAAAAATAGTAAAACTATAAATCTTATACAAAATAAGAAAGCGAACGAAGTTCGCTTTCTTGTTTTGTATAAGATTTTTGCAGCATAACAAAAATAAATTTCTTGTAAAGCTTGTAATTTTCGACTTTATATAATACAATATAAATTGCAATTTGCCGAAAGTACAAAATCCGTAGGCAAATATATCACAAATTGTAAAAAACTTTTTTGTAGTAGCATACCAAAAAAGACAAAAAAATCAAAAGATAAAGATTACAATGTATCTATAAAAAAGTTATGAGGTGGTAAGGATGTTTCAAAATATACAAGATGTACAAGCTAACACAGGATATGTAGAAAATGATAAAAAAGAAAAAAAGATAAATATATTTTCAAATATTTTTGCAAAAAATAATATACTTTTATACATAATAGTATTTATGGTTTCAACAATAGGAATGGGACAAGAGTTTTCGCCATTTAGCTTGGCAATAGTAGCAGCATGTATAGCAAGTGGCATACCAATACTTGGTATAGCAGTATTAGGTTTAATAGGAAATATTGTGGTATTTGGTACAACAGGTGCACTAAATTATATGGTAACACTATTGGTGCTAATTGCAACATTATTTATAATAAAGCCAATGTATAATGAAGAAGGCAGAAACGAAAAAATAAAAATAGCATTAAATTTATTTATAAGTGTAATAGCAGTAGAGCTAGTAAAATTAATGCTTACAGATTTTATTATATATGATGCACTAGTAGGTTTAACAATGGCTATAATTTCGGTTGTGTTTTATAAAATATTTGTAAACTCATTGGTAGTATTACAAGAGTTTAGAACACAGAGGGCATTTTCTATAGAAGAGGTAATAGGAGCAAGTTTATTACTTGCAATAGCAGTTTCTGCAATAGGAGACTTTTCTATATTAGGATTTTCTATAAGAAACATACTAAGCATATTAATAGTACTAATACTTGGTTGGAAAAATGGAATATTGGTAGGAACAACAGCTGGTGTTACAATTGGTGTAACATTAGGGGTAATAGCAGAAACAGAGCCTATAATGATAGCAGCATATGCAATATCTGGTATGATAGCAGGTATATTAAATAGATTTGGTAAAATAGGTGTAATAGTAGGTTTTGTAGTAGGAAATGGAGTTTTAGCATATATATCAAATGGAGGAACAACAGACCTAATAGTATTTAAAGAAATATTGTTAGCATCAATTGGTTTACTTGCAATGCCTAAAAATATTTCGATAAATATAGAAGAATTTATGGGCATGAAAAATTTACTACCAGTATCGTCAAGTGGTACATTAAACAAGAGCAAAGAAAAAGAAACAGTAGAAAGATTAAATAATGTATCTCAAGCAATTCAAGATATGGCAGAAACATATAAAGCAGGTGTAAAAAGTTACGAAGATTTACAAGATCAAAAAGAAGAAAATAAAAATATATTTATATCTGAGCTTTTAAATCAACTAGATGGAAAAGAAGATAATATATTATATGACGATATGGTAAGACCTAATAATGCCATTGTAGAAGAATTATTTTATATATTATTAGACAAGCAGTATATAGATAGAAAAGACTTATTAGAAACATTTGCAAGGCATAATAGTTTTATAGTAGGTTTTGACGATAAAGAAATTAGTAGCTATTTAGAAAAAAATATAGAAACAATAGTTAATTCTGTAAATAATGCATATAAAATAAGTAAATCTAATTTTGTAATGCAAAAAAAATTAACAGAAAATAAAAAAAATATATCTGCACAGTTGGGCGAGGTATCAAAAGCAATATCTAATATAGCAACAGATATGGAAAAAAGCATAAATAAAAAGGATGAATATATAAAACAAGAAAAAGAAATATTAGCATTAATAAATCAAGCAAATATCGAAATAGAAGATGTTGTAATAACAAAGGGGAAAAATGATAGATTATTTGCAGATATAAGCCTAAAAGATGAAAATATAGATAATAGCCAAATAGAAAAAATAAAAAAGATATTATGTGATATTTTAGATAAAAAATTAATATTAAATGACGAACAAGAAGAAGGTATTTTATCTTTTTTAGAAGAGGACAAGTATATACTAAATATGGGGATTGCTAAAAGTACTAAAAAAGGTAATAGCATATCTGGAGATAATACATTAAAAATAAGGTTAAAAGATGGAAAATACCTTATTGCAATAAGTGATGGTATGGGCTCTGGCGAAGAAGCAAATAAAAGTAGCAAGTTAGCACTTAATATGTTGCAAAAACTGCTATCTTCTGGATTTGACAAAGATTCGTCTATAGAATTGATTAATACAACAATATTAAACACAACAGACGAAAATTTTGCAACATTAGATATTGCAATAGTAGATTTATTTAAAGGCAATATAGAATTTATAAAAAACGGTGCATGCCCAACTTATATTAAAAATAAAAAAAGAGTAAATATAATAAAATCATTAACTTTGCCAGCAGGTATTATGGAAAATGTAAGTTTAGCAGTATATGATAAAGATATAGAAAATAATGACATAATGGTAATGTGTAGTGATGGAATATTAGATTCAAATGTAGAATACAAAAATAAAGAATTATGGATAAAATATTTATTAGAAGACTTAGAAACAGAAGACTCACAAAAAATAGCAGATATAATAATAAATGAAGCAATAGATAATAGCTATGGAGCAATAAAAGATGATATGAGCATTTTAGTGTGTAAATTTATGCAAAAAAATATGTAGGAGGTAAAATACATGCTTTCAGCAAATAATGTAACAATAAGATTTGGAAAAAGGGTACTATTTGAAGATGTAAATATTAAATTTGAAAAAGGAAATTGTTATGGAATAATAGGAGCAAATGGAGCTGGTAAGTCAACATTTTTAAAAGTGCTATCTGGAGAAATTGAACCAAGTAAAGGTGATGTAAGTATAGATAAAGGAGAGAGAATATCTGTACTAAAACAAGATCACTTTGCATTTGAAGAGTATACAGTACTAGATACAGTAATGATGGGAAACAAAGAACTATATAGTATAATGAAAGAAAAAGAAGCAATATATGCAAAACCAGACTTTTCAGAAGAAGATGGCATGAAAGCTGCAAAACTAGAAGAAAGATTTGCAGAACTAGATGGATGGAACGCAGAGTCTGATGCATCAATATTATTAAATGACCTAGGTATGATACCAGATAATCATTATAAATTAATGAAAGATATAGATGCAGAAAGTAAGGTAAAGGTTCTACTTGCACAAGCACTATTTGGCAACCCAGATGTATTGCTATTAGACGAGCCTACAAATGACTTGGATTTAAAGAGCATAAATTGGTTACAAGAATTTTTAATAAATTTTGAAAATACAGTAATTGTAGTTTCACATGATAGGTATTTTTTAAATAAAGTATGTACACATATTGCAGATGTAGATTTTGGTAAAATAAAAGTTTACCCAGGAAATTATGACTTTTGGTATGAGTCTAGCCAACTTGCATTAAAACAAGCTAGAGAACAAAATAAGAAAAAAGAAGAAAAAATAAAAGAATTGCAAGACTTTATTGCAAGATTTAGTGCAAATGCTTCTAAGTCTAAACAAGCAACTTCAAGAAAAAAGACATTAGAAAAAATACAATTAGAAGAAATAAAACCATCAAATAGAAAATATCCATATGTAGATTTTAAACCAGACAGAGAGCCAGGAAAAGAAATATTAGAGGTTTTAAATATATCTAAAACAATTGATGGCGTAAAAGTTTTAGATAATGTTACATTTACAGTAAAACAGGGTAATAAAATAGCCTTTTTAGCAGATAATGAACTTGCAAAAACTATTTTATTTCAAATTATTGCAGGAGAAATGAAACCAGACGAAGGAAAGCTAATATGGGGACAAACTATAACAAGTAGCTATTTTCCAAAAGATAATAACTATTTATTTGAAACAGACGAAAATTTAACAGAGTGGCTTAGAAAATACTCAAAAGATCCAGACGAAACATATGTAAGAGGCTTTTTAGGTAGAATGTTATTTTCTGGAGACGAGGCACTAAAGCAAGTAAAAGTTTTATCTGGTGGAGAAAAGGTAAGATGTGTACTTTCTAAAATGATGCTTTCTGGTGCAAACTTTTTGATTTTTGACGAGCCAACAAACCATTTAGATATGGAAAGTA
>CALXAW010000010.1 GCA_944386375.1 uncultured Clostridia bacterium | reverse complement strand
CATTAGTAAAATTAAAAGATAAACCATTATTAGTAAACAAAGAACATAGATTTATGGCAATAATACCAGCACATAATGAAGAAGCAGTTATTGCAAATTTAATAGAAAGTTTAAAAAATCAAACATACAATAAAGATTTGTATGATATATACGTAATTGCAGACAACTGTACAGACAATACAGCAAAAATTGCAAAAGACTTAGGTGCAATAGTATATAAAAGATTTGACGAAAAAAATAAAACAAAAGGTGCAGCATTAAATTGGTTTTTACAACAAAAAATAGAAGAAAACGCACCATATGATGCATTTTTTGTATTTGATGCAGACAATATAGTTGATAAAAATTTTATAAAAGCTATGAATAAAAAACTATGCCAAGGCGAAGATGTTGTTCAAGGATATAGAGATATAAAAAATCCAACAGACAGTTGGATAACAGCAGGTTATGCACTATTTTACTGGACAATGCATAGATTTTACCATTTAGCAAGATATAATTTAGGAATGTCACCATTATTAAATGGAACAGGATTTATGGTAAAATTTGATGTAGTAAAACCAGATGGATGGCAAACAAAAACTCTAACAGAAGATATAGAATTTTCATTACAAAGAATTATAAAAGGAAAAAAATTAGGCTGGTCAACAGAAGCAATAGTTTATGACGAGCAACCAGTAGGATTTGCACAAAGCTGGAATCAAAGAAGTAGATGGTCAACAGGACATATTCAATGTATAACAGAATATACAAAAAGTTTAGCAAAAGCAGTGAAAGAGCATAAAACACTTATGAATATAGATGGGTTATTATATATATTAGGAACATTCCCAATGTTTATAATAGCATTAATAATTATAGCAACAAACTTTATTATGTATGGGGCAGATGTTCTTACACCAACAGAATTTACAATTAATATACTAATGTTTTTAATACCAACATTCTTATTCCCAGGCTTAACAGCATTATTTATAATGTTCTTAGATAAAAGACCAATAAAACCAATGGTAAAAGGATTATTATGTTATCCATTATTTACAGGTTCATGGTTATTAATAAACTTTAAATGTTTATTTAAAAGAGAAACATCATGGAAGAAAATTGACCATGTTAGAGATATAAAATTAACAGATGTTGCAGATGCAAAAGAAATATCACAATAAAAATAAGAGGAGCATTCCTCTTATTTTTTTATACAATAGGAAAGTGGTACTTTCCTATTGTATAAAAGTCGCTACGCTCCAACGTTGCACACAAATTTTATCTCATGTCATATAAATAAAATAAATTCATATAATGTAATGTTGTATTAGATTATTTAATAAAAAAACAAAAAAATTACAAAAAAACCTAAAAATAGTTTACATTTTACAAAAAATTGTATAAAATGTATTAGGAAGTTTAGAAAGTTTAAAATTAAATTCTCTATAATCCAAATAATAAACAAAAGAAGGGAGCTATTAAATTGAAAATATTAATGTTAACATGGGAATATCCACCAAGAGTTGTAGGAGGAATATCTAGAGTAGTACATGATTTATCTAAAAGGCTAATAAAAGATGGGCATGAAGTAACAGTTATTACATATAGTGAAGGAAATGCACCAGAATATGAAAATGACAAAGGTGTAGAAGTATATAGAATTAATAATTTTATGATTCACCCAAATAATTTTATAGACTGGATAATGCAAATGAACTTCGAAATGATTGCAAAAGCAAATCAAATAATAGTAGAAAAAGGAAACTTTGATGTTATACATGCACATGATTGGCTAGTAGCATATGCTGCAAAAACACTAAAAACATCATACAACTTACCAATTATAGCAACAATACATGCAACAGAAGCAGGTAGAAATAGTGGAATACATGACCAAACCCAAAGGTATATAAATGATACAGAATGGCTTTTAACATATGAAGCAGCAGAAGTTATTGTAAATAGCAATTACATGAAAAGTGAGCTTCAAAGATTATTTGGATTACCATATGAAAAGATTAATGTTATACCAAATGGGGTTAACACATCAATATTTAATGGCTTTGAAAGAGATTATAATTTTAGAAGAAAATATGCCATGGATAATGAAAAAATAATATTATTTGTTGGCAGATTAGTATATGAAAAAGGTGTGCAACATCTAATTGCAGCAATGCCAAAAGTTTTAGAAGGTTATCATGATGCTAAACTAGTAATTGCTGGTAAAGGTGGTATGCTAGAAGAATTAAAAGCAGAAGCTGCAAGTTTAAACTTAGGAAATAAAGTATATTTTACAGGTTATTTAGCAGGTGATGATGTTAAAAAAATGTATAAAGCAGCAGATATATCTGTATTTCCTAGCACATATGAGCCATTTGGAATAGTTGCATTAGAAGCGATGCTTGCAGAAAGACCAGTAGTAGTTTCTGATATAGGAGGCTTAAACGAAATAGTTGAACACAGAGTAAATGGTATGAAAAGTTATGCAGGAAATGCAAACTCAATAGTAGACTTAATATTAGAACATTTATATGACAAAGAATTATGTGCCAATGTTGTAAAAAAAAAAAAAAATAAAGTAAGAAACAATTATACATGGAATAGAATAGCACAAGATACACATTTTACGTATCAAAAAGCAATTTGCCAATCTATGGCAGAAAAACAAAAAAGACAAATCGAGCAAGAAAGAGCACAAAAAACCAAAAAAGCAAAAACACCAGAATTGGATCTTACAAACTTATTGCCATTTAAAAAACGCGAACTATATGCATAGTTGGTAAGTAAGAAAGGATAATAAAAATGAATATATATGATACAGCAAACAAACTAGCACAAGAAATAAAAACATCAGAAGAATACATAAATTATAAAAAAGCAAAAGAATATATTAACTTAAAGCCAGAATTAAAAGAAAAATTGCAATACTTTGAAAAGGCAAGATATGAAGCACAAGTGGAAGTTATACAAACAGGAAAAGACAACGAAGAAAAAACAAAAAAAGTACAAGAACTATATGCAGAATTAATACAAATAGATGATGCAAAAAAATATTTTGATGCAGAACTAAAATTTAATATAATTTTAACAGATGTAAACAAAATTATTAGTGATTCAGTAAGAGACTTATTGTAAAATATAAATAAAAATTAAAAGTGAGAAAGTTATGGAATTTATTTGTATAATAATAGTTACAATAATTATTAGTATTATTTTAGCAATAGTTTTAAAAATAAATGTAAAGAAAGTAAAACAAATAGCTCAAAATACTATGCTAGATGAGTTAGCAAAAAAATATCCAGAAAATACAGAAATATGTAGAGAAATACTAAAAAAATTAAATAACGAAAAAGTAATAGTAGAAGAAAATAAAGATATAGATAATTGTCTTTATATAGCTGTAACAAATAAAATAATAATAGCAGAAACAAAAAATAGTTTTACCAGAATACAAACAATAGCCCATGAGTGCTTACATTCGGTACAAGAAAGACAAATACAATTGTTTAATTTTATTTATTCTAATATATATTTATTATATTTTATAATTATTTTTATATTAGGGCTAATAAAAAAACTACCAAATGAAATGTTATTTTTAAATATATTTTTAATATTAGGCATGGTATATTATTTTGTAAGAGCATATCTTGAAAATGATGCCATGCTAAAAGCAAGATATCTTGCACAAGAATATATGGAAGAAAAAAATATTTTGTCAAAAGAAGAAATAAATAAAATAATGCATGGGTTAGACCAAATAAATAGCCTAGGAATAAAAGGTGTAAATTATAGTTTACTATTAGGAGTTTTAATAAAAGCAATAATACTTGCATTAGTATTTTTAATATTTTAGTTAAGAAAAACTTGATAATTAAAAACAACATAGGCAAGATTTAATAACTAAAATATTTTCTTATTTAATAATAAATACAATGGAGGAAATTTTGGAAAACCTAATTTATACATTATTGGGAACAAACAAAATAAAAAACAATAAGTTTTATTTTTTATGTAAAATAGTGTTATCGTTAATTTTTGCATTTACAATAATGTTAGATAGTATGCTAGTATTTCAGGGGCAAATATATGGAACACTTGAACAAATACATTTTACACAATTAGAACTAAAAAATATTTTAATATTTATACTAGTAGCATTTGTTACATATATTGCATTATCCATATTTGAAATAATAGTAGACAAGCTAGAAAAAGCAATATATACCCAAAAACAAAGAAAAACAAAAAATATAAAAGTCTATTTTATAGTATTTTTAGTTATTTTAATAGCATGGTTACCATATATATTATCTTATTTTCCAGGTGGAATATATGCAGATACCATGGATGCTATAAGGCAAATAACAGGAGAAAAACCATGGAACAATAATAATCCAATTTTATATACTTTTATATTAAAAATATTTGTATCTATTGGAAATAGTATGCAACTAGGATTTGAATTATTTACTATTGCACAAGTTCTAGCTATGGCAGGTGTAATAGCATATTTAATTTACTGGCTATACAAAAAAAATGTATCAATTAAATACTTAGTATTAGTAACTTTTTATTTTGCAATATTTAGCCTAATACCTATTTATGCAATTTCTATTTGGAAAGATACACCATTTTGTATAGCATTATTACTATATATAATATTAATTGCAGAAACAATATACCAAGATGGAAAAAACCTAGAAAAGAAAAGTACAATAATACAATATTTAATATTAATGATATTAGTTTGTTCATTAAGAAATAACGGCATATATATTATAGTTACAACAACTATAATATTAGCGATAATATATAGAAAAAGAATTACAAATAAATTAAAAGCATTTTGTATAGTACAAGCACTAGGAATAATAACAATATATATTATACAAGGACCAATTTATGCAAAGTGTGGGTTTGAATCTAAATTTATAGGAAGTTTAGGAATACCATTACAACAAATGTATTATGTAATTGCAGATAATGGTAATATAACAGAAGAGCAAAAAGACTTTTTCGAAAATGTATATTCAATAGAAAAAATAAAAGAAAGATATAATCCATGTATTGTAGATAAAATAAATTGGGCAACTGGTTTTAATTATACATATATAGAAGAACATAGAAAAGAAGTTATAAATATATGGTTTGATATGTTTTTAAAAAATCCAAAATCATATGTGAAAGCATATTTATTAAATACTATTGGATTTTGGGATATAACAAAAGCAACAACAGATGGATATATAAATCCGCAAATGTGGAATGAGGATTTAAAAAATATTTATAATATAGAGCAAATAGATTATATAGAAAAATTAACTGGACAATCTATAAAAAGCATAATAACTCCAAGTGCGCCAATAAGTTCGGCAGTATTTGGGTTTGTAGCAATATTTGGTTGTGTTTTAACAATATATAAAAAAAGATACAAAAACTTACTTATATATTTACCAGCTATTTTAACTTGGGCAACAGTATTAATTGCAGCACCACTTGCATTTAGTTTAAGATATGTATATATTTTAGTTTTAATATTACCATTAGGACTTATACTTCCTATTTTAAACCAAGAACATCGGAAAAATTAGTCAAAAAGATTGATTTTTTAAAATATATATGTTAAAATAAGCAAGTATTATATAATAAGAGAAACTGTAGGAGGAAAATAAATGGACATACTAAAAGTAATATTAATGATAATATATTTTATAATTTGTGCAATTTTAGTAGTATTAACAGTAATGCAATCAAAAGGAGACGAAGGTTTATCTTCAACAATTACTGGTGCAGGAGCAGGAAACTTCTATGAGCAAAATAAAGGCAAAACTAAAGAAGGACGTTTAAAAAAATGGACAATTATATTAGGAATTGTTTTTGTAGTGCTTACTGTTGCGCTTGGAACAATATATGTTATGTAATTTTGCTAAAAGAGCGAGGAGTTGGTAATATTTTCCCTCGCTCTTTTATTTAAGAGGTAGTTATGAAAAAGAAAAATTTTAAAGAAGGAATATATAAAAAAAATCAAAAAGGATTTGGTTTTGTAAAAATAAGTGAAGAAGAAGAAATACATATCGCCAAAGAAAATTCGTTAAGAGCGATGAATGGAGATAGAGTTTTAGTAAAAGTTATAGAAGAAAAATCTAATGATAAAAAAGCAGAAGGTAAAATTGTAAAAATACTAAAACACGAAAAAGATACAGTAGTAGGGCTTTTTCAAAAAAACAAAGGATTTGGTTTTGTAGTACCAGATGATAAAACTTTAGGAACTGATATTTTTATACCTAAAGGAGCATTTGGTAAAGCAAGAAACAACCATAAAGTTTTAGTAAAAATCACAAAATATCCAGAAAGAGGACGAAGAAGTGCAGAAGGAAGAATAATAGAAGTAATAGGAGACATAAACCAAGCAGGAGTGGACATGCTATCTTTAATAAAGCAATATAATTTACCATCAACATTCCCAGAAAAGGTAGTAGAAGAAGCAAAAAGAGCAGGAAATAAAGTAGACAAAAAAGACATTCCACACAGAAGAGACTTACGTGATAAAACTATTTTTACAATAGATGGAAAAGATGCAAAAGACTTAGATGATGCAGTAAGAGTAGAAAAATTAAAAAATGGTAACTATATATTAGATGTACATATAGCAGATGTTAGCTATTATGTAAAAGAAAATAGCCTATTAGACCAAGAAGCATTACTTAGAGGAACAAGTATATATATGTTAGATAGAGTTATACCAATGTTACCAAGAGAACTATCAAATGGAATATGTAGTTTAAACCAAGGAGAAGACAGGTTTACACTATCTTGTTCTATGGAAATAGACCAAAAGGGAAAAGTAGTTTCTTCAGATATATATAAATCAATAATAAATGTAACAAGAAGAATGACATATGATGATGTACAAAAAATTATAGATAATTCAGACAAAGAAGTTGTAGATAAATACAAAGACTATATAAAAGAATTTAAATTAATGGAAGAATTAGCAATAATTTTAAAACAAAGAAGAGACAAAGAAGGGTACCTAAACTTAGAAATTCCAGAAAGTAAAATAACCTTAGACATAAATGGTAAAACAGTAGATGTAGCAAAATATGAGACAAGCTTTTCAAACGAAATAATAGAACAATTTATGCTAACAGCAAATGAAACAATAGCAGAAAAGTTTTATTGGCTAGAAGCACCATTTATATATAGAGTGCACGAAATTCCAGACATAGACAAAGTAAAAGAATGTAATAAATTTTTATATAATTTTGGCTTAAAATTAAAAATAACACAAGACACAATATATCCTATAGAATTTGCAAAAATATTAAAACAAGTAAAAGGAAAAGAAGAAGAAAGAGTAGTATCAAATTTAATTTTGCGAACACTAAAACTTGCAAGATATGAGGCAGAAAATTTGGGGCACTTTGGAATAGCGGGAAAATACTATTGTCACTTTACGTCACCAATAAGAAGATATCCAGATTTATTTATACATAGAATTATATCTAAATATATAGAAAATAATTATGCTGTAGACAACGAATATATAGAAGAACACCAAAAACAAGCAGAAGTAAGAGCATATTTATCTTCTGAAAGAGAAAAGGTAGCAACAAAAGTAGAAAGAGAAGCACAAGATATGAAAAAAGCAGAATATATGGAAGGTAAAATTGGAGAAGAATATGATGGTATTATTTCTTCTGTTACACAATTTGGAGTTTTTGTAGAGCTAGAAAATACTGTAGAGGGGCTAATTAGATTTGACTATTTAGGTGACGAATATTTTATATATGACGAGGATAAAAAAATATTAATTGGAGAGCACAGTGGAAAGACTTTTAAAATAGGTGATAAGGTTAGGATTAGAGTTGTTAGGGCTAGTAAGGCTCTCCGCCAAATCGATTTTGAATTGGTTGATAAATATGTTAACAATTAAAAGGATGTGAGCAAAAGTGAATGTAAAAGACTTTAATTACAAACTACCACAACAACTAATAGCACAAGTACCCATAAAAAATAGGGACGAATCAAGACTTATGGTATTAAATAAAAAAACAAAAACAATAGAACACAAACAATTTAAAGACATAATAAACTATTTGCAGCCAGGAGACTGTTTAGTTAGAAATAACACAAAAGTACTTCCAGCACGTTTATATGGAAAAAAAGAAACAGGAGCAAATGTAGAATTTTTATTACTAAACAGAATAGAAGGAGACATTTGGGAAACCATAGTAAGACCTGGCAATAAATTGCACCCAGGTACCAAAGTTATATTTGGAGACGGAATTTTAAAAGCAGAAATTTTAGAAGTATTAGAAGGTGGAACAAGAAAAGTAAAATTTGAATATAATGGCATTTTTAACGAAATACTAGATAAAATAGGGCTTATGCCATTACCACCATATATACACGAAGAACTAAAAGAAAAAGATAGATACCAAACAGTATATGCCAAATATAATGGCTCAGCTGCAGCACCTACAGCAGGACTTCACTTCACACCAGAATTATTTAAAGCATTAGAAAAAAAGGGAGTAGAAATAGCAAATGTAACATTACATGTAGGAATAGGAACATTTAGACCAGTAAAAGTAGAAAAAGTAGAAGAACACCACATGCACTCAGAACACTTTTATATAAAACAAGAAGATGCAGACAAAATAAATTCAGCAAAGAAAAACAAAAAAAGAATTATAGCAATTGGCACAACTTCTTGTAGAGTATTAGAAACTGTAGCAGATGAAATAACAGGGATGGTAAGAGCAGTAGAAGACAATACACAAATTTTTATATATCCTGGCTATAAATTTAAATGTATAGATGGGCTTATAACAAACTTTCATCTACCAGAATCAACACTACTAATGCTAGTATCAGCCTTAGCAGGAAAAGACTTTATTATGAAAGCATATAATGAGGCAGTAAAAGAAAAATACAGATTCTTTAGTTTTGGAGATGCAATGTTTATAAATTAGGAGGAAATAATGAAACAACCAATAACATATGAATTGTTACACCAATGTAAACAAACAGGAGCAAGAAGAGGAATAATACACACACCACATGGAGATATACAAACACCAGTATTTATGCCAGTAGGAACACAAGCAACAGTAAAATCTTTAACACCAGAAGAATTAAAAAAAGAAGTAAAAGCAGAAATTATTTTATCAAACACATATCATTTATATTTACGACCAGGGCATAAAATTGTAGAAGAAGCAGGTGGACTTCATAAATTTATGAATTGGGATAGGGCAATACTTACAGACAGTGGAGGATTTCAAGTCTTTAGTTTAGGAGACTTAAGAAAAATAACAGAAGAAGGTGTAGAATTTAAGTCACACCTAGATGGAAGTAAACATCTATTTACACCAGAAAGTGTAATGGAAATAGAAAATGCACTAGGTGCAGACATTATAATGGCATTTGACGAATGTTGTCCATATCCTTCAACATATGAATATACAAAAAAATCTATGGAAAGAACCACAAGATGGGCAAAAAGATGTAAAGATGCACACTCAAAAAAAGAAAAACAAGGACTATTTGGTATAATACAAGGTGGATTTTATAAAGACTTAAGGAAAAAATCATTAGAAGACTTAGTAAAACTAGACCTACCAGGATATGCAATAGGTGGAATAAGTGTAGGAGAGCCAAAAGAAGAATTTATAGAAATACTAAAATATACAGCTCCACTTATGCCAAAAGACAAGCCAAGATATTTAATGGGAGTAGGAACACCAGATTACTTAATAGAAGCAGCAATTGCTGGAATAGACATGTGTGACTGTGTATTACCAACTAGAATTGCAAGAAATGGAACAGCAATGACATGGAACGGAAAAGTAGTTATACGAAATGCAACATATGAAAGAGATTGGGGACCACTAGACCCAGAATGTGATTGTTATACTTGTAAAAATTACACAAGAGCATATATTAGGCATTTGGTAAAAGCAAATGAAATTTTAGGTATACGATTACTTTCAATACATAACCTAAGATTCTTGACTAATTTAATGGAAAGAGTTAAAATAGAAATAGAAAATGACAATTTAGGAAGCTTTAAAAACGAATTTTATAAAAAATACGGTTACGAAAGATAGAGGAGGAACTTATAATGGAATTATTTGACGAAGAAATGCTAGCAACCCAAAAAAATGGAAACAAAAAAACTGCTACTATAATTTTAGTAATAATCATAATATTACTAGTTTTAGTAACAGCTTTAATTGGTGTAATTTTTTATTTAAAGCAATCATCACTAACAGTTACTTTAAATGGTGCAGTTAATCCAAACTTAAAAAATATATTATACTTTAGAGATGGAGACACATCAAAGCCATATATTCCAATAAAGCAAGTAGCTTCATTTTTAGGATATGAAGCATATAACGGAAATTATACAACAAAATCAGAAGAAAATAACCAATGCTATGTAGAATGCGAAGACGAAGTTGCAATGTTTACATTAAACTCAAATTTATTATACAAAACAATGCCAAGTGAAGATACAGATTACGAATATTTTTATATAGACGAACCAGTAATTGCAATGAATAACGAATTATACACAACAATGGATGGTATAGAAAAAGCATTTAATGTACAATTTAATTATAATGTAGAAAGCAAAGATATAAATATATACACAATGCCATATTTAATAAGTTTTTATACACCACAAATTACAGGTTATGGTTATAGCGAAATAAGTGAAGACTTTACAAATCAAAAAGCAGTAATAGACGATATGTTAGTTGTAGCAAATGAAAAAGACAGAGTAGGAGTCATACAAGCAAGCACAGGAGAGGTGATATTAGAAGTAAAATATCAAGACATAAATTATCTTCAACACACATCAGACTTTTTAGTAGTAGACAATGATAAAATGGGAATAATATCTAGTGATAAAAAAACAAAAGTTGATATTCAGTACGATAGTATAGACTTAATGGATTATGATGCAGAACTATATCGTGTAGAATTAGATGGTAGATATGGAGTAATAGATTTTAAAGGAAATACAATTATAAACTTAGATTACGAACAAATAGGTATAGATGCGAGTCAATTTAAACAAAACGATTTAAAAAATGGATATATATTAGCAGATACACTAATACCAGTTAAACAAAACAAATTATGGGGATTTTTTGATACATCTGGAAACCAAAAAACAGAATGTAAATATGACAATGTAGGTTATGTAGCTGCAAACAACCAAAATGGTTATAGTTTGGTAGTAGTACCAGATTATAATGTTATAGTAGTAGGAAAAGAAAAAAAATATACATTAATTGATGCAACAGGAGAAGAAGTATGGAACTTTTTCCCATTTGATAGTGTATATATAAATGTAAGCTCAGGAACAACATCATATAAAATGACATACAATTCAGAAACACTTGACTTAATAGAATACTTAGACAGAATGGGATATGGAAAAAACAACAATAAAAATAACATAAACAATAGCCAAAACACAACTAATACAAATACAGAAACAAACGAAACAGATACAAATAACCAACAAAATGCACAAGAAAATTCACAAAATAATGAAAATGAAGAAGGTCAAGCTAATACAGAAAATGCAGAGCAACAAAATAATGGTCAAGAGCAAGAAAACCCAGAACAACAACCACAACAATAGCAAATGTTGGAGCAAAGCACTATATTTTTTTGAAATATAGTGCTTTTTTACAACAATAAGATTTACAATTATGTGAAATTGTGATAATATAGACAAAGAAAATTATTATAACAAGGAGGAAATAATAAACAATGGAGAAAAAACCCTTTTATATAACAACACCAATATATTATCCAAGTGGAAAATTCCATATTGGAACAGCATATACTACAACACTAGTAGACACAATTAAAAGATATAAAACATTACAAGGGTATGATACATATATGTTAACAGGAGTGGACGAACATGGGCAAAAAATACAAACCGTAGCAAAAGAAAATGGGATGGAACCACAAAAATATGTAGACAAAATGGCAGAAGCAGCACAAGAGTTGTGGAAAAAAATGAAAATAGATTATGATTATTTTATGAGAACAACAGACAAAAAACACGAAGAAGCGGTACAAAAAATATTTGATAAATTAATGGAACAAGGAGATATTTATAAAGGCGAATATGAAGGACTTTATTGTATGCCTTGCGAAACATATTTTACAAAAACCCAATTAGTAGATGGTAAATGTCCAGACTGTGGTAGAGAAGTTAAACCAATGAAAGAAGAAGCATATTTTTTCAATATGAAAAAATATACAGATAGGCTTTTAAAATATTATGAAGAACATCCAGACTTTATTAAGCCAGAATACAGAAAAACAGAAATGATAAACAACTTTATAAAACCTGGTCTAGAAGACTTATGTGTAAGTAGAACAACATTTGATTGGGGAGTAAAAGTAAAAAAAGATCCAAAACATGTTGTATATGTATGGTTAGATGCACTAACAAACTATATAACAGCATTAGGATATATGTCTGAAGACACAACAAACTTTGAAAAATACTGGCCAGCAGGTTTGCATGTTATAGCAAAAGACATAGCGAGATTCCATCTAATATATTGGCCTATATTTTTAATGGCATTAGACTTACCATTACCAAAACAAATTTATGTACACAACTTTATAGTTATGAAAGATGGAAAAATGTCAAAATCAAAAGGAAATGTAGTATATCCAGAACAATTAATAGATAGATATGGGCTAGATGCAACAAAATATTTCTTATTAAGAGAAGTACCATATACGCAAGACGGAATGTTTACACCAGAAGCATTTGTAGAAAGATATAATTTCGACTTATGTAATGACTTAGGCAACTTGCTTAACAGAACAGTATCAATGGTAAATAAATATTTTAATGGAACTGTACCAAAATATAATGGTACAAGAAATGATGTTGACAAACAAATAGAAGAATTTGCAATAAATCAAACAAAAATAATAGAAGAAAAGATGGATAATTTTGAAATTGCAAATGCTTTGCAAGAAATTTGGAACTTAATATCAAGAACAAATAAATATATAGACGAAACCTCTCCATGGGTATTGGCAAAAGAAGAAAATACCGAAAAATTAGAAGCATGTATATATCATTTAATAGAAAACCTAAGAAGAATAGGAATTTTATTAAAACCATTTATTTGCGATACTTCTGATAATATTTTAAGACAAATAGGAATAGAAGACGAAAAACTAAAAACATGGGAAAGCTTAAAAAATTACGAAAACCTAAATAATATAAAAGTAATAAAAAAAGGAGAGCCGCTATTTATGCGACTTGATGCAGAAGAAGAAATAAATTATATAAAAAACTGTATGCACAAATAGTTTTGAGGGGAGAGAATAAATGTGCCAAAGAAAACAATAGAAAAAAAAGATGAGATGTTAGAAAAATTAGAATATATAGGTCTAGATTTAAATAATATACCAGAAACAATAAAAGCATATGAACAATTAGAATTTAGACCTTTAAAAGCATATGAAGAAAACAGACATAAACAATACAGATATATTAATATAAAAGATATAGAACTTTTATTATCTCCAACAAATAGACTTGATAAACTAGAAGAAAAATATTCAAAAGCAAGACCAGTATATATGTATTTAGACTCTGAAAGTGAAGAAAACATATTAAGATATACAACATTTTTAAGTATGCTAAAAAAGGTAAAAATAGAAGAAATAGAAGAAGTAGAAGAAGAGCAAAAAAAATTAAATAAAAAAATACCATTTAAAGTTAAATTTCATGGAAATTACTTGTGGCAAATATATTATTCTGAAAATACAGATAAATATTTTATGCTAGTACCAACAGAAGACTCAGACTATTCTACATTTTTTTATATACTAAAAAAGCAACTAGATAAAAAGAAATCAAGTAAAATATTTGTGCCAATTAGTCATACAGACTATTCAGAAAAAATACTAAAAAAATCAGAAATAGAAGACCTAGAAAATTATTTATGGTTATTTACAAAAGACTGGCCAATGATATATGAAGTATATGATAAAAAAGACAATGTAAGTATATATATAGTTGGCGAAACAGAAGTATATGAAAATATAAAAACATCATATAAAATTCAACTTTCAGACATAACAGAAGCAAATAAATTTTACAAATTAGTTAAAGCATTATTCATTTTACAAACAGAAGTGCCACATTATTATAAATTTCAAACAAATGTTGATAAACTAGGTAGCCTAGAGTTTTACTACGAAAATAAAAAAATAGATTACGAAAACTTAACATACTTTTTAAAAGAAGAATTTTTAGAAATAGAAAATCTACATAACAAGGCAGATATAGACACAAAAATATTAAAAGAAAAACTAGAAAATTTTCAAAACTTAGCAACAGAACTAGAAACAGAATATGTATTAAAAGAAAAACAAATATCAACATTTTTAGAATGTAAAAAAACATTTTTCGGAAAAGTAAAATATTACTTTAAATATAGTAAAAAATCAAAAGGAAAAGACATAAGAGAAAAAATAAAAGAAATAAAAGCAGATATAGAAAAAGTAGAAGAACAAATAAAAACACCAGAAAATGTAGAAACAGAAAAAAGGCCCAAAACGCCAAAAGAACATTATACCATAGAAGAGCTAATAGAAAATGCAAACAGCTATTATTTAAAAGAAACAGAAATGAAAAATTTGCTTATGGATATAAATGCATTAAAACTAAAAAACAAAAATATGATAAAAAAGATTGAAAATGCTACATCATACATAGAAGAAATAGACAGCCATAAAAAAAGTATTTTTGAATTTTGGAAATACACAAATAAAGACGAAGTTTCTGCACTAGCAGAAGGAGAAGCAGAAGAAATAAATGTACGAAAAAAAATGTCTAAAACATTTGACTATAAAGAAGATATAGAAGAATTAGGAAAAGCACTAGACAAACAACAAAGAAAAGTACTTTCTAAAGAAGAAATAGACAGTTTATTTATTACAACTACAAATGTATTAGATATTTTAAATAAAGTAAAAACAAACGAAGTTCTTCCAAAAGATATGGAGACAGCACTAAAAAACATAAAAAAAGAAATAAAAGAAGAAAAAATATTATTAGAAAAAGAAGAATTTGACATATTTGGAGGAAGAGCAGAAGATAGCACAAAAGTAAAACTATTAGCAAATAAAAAACATAGAGAAGTAAAAAAAGACAAATTTAAAATATTAGACATAACCAAAAATACTAAGCAACTAGGATATAAACTAGCATTAGAAAAAATCCTAGAACACATAAAAACAGCAATGGAAAAAGTTAAAATAACAGAAGACTTTCCAATATATATGGCAACAAATGACGAAAAATTAAATGAAAATAAATTAAATATATTTAACTTAAACCCAGAACAAGAAGTAAAAAATGCAATAAAACAAGAAGGAACAAAAATAAACTTATATAAAATAAAACTAACCAGAAATACAAATGCAATAGCATATACAAATATAATTTTTTATGACAATCAAAACAAAACATTACCAATTGGAATGGATTTAAGTACAAAAATATTATTTGATGTATCAAAAGTACAATTAAAATCAGAAGACAAAAAAACTTTTAAGGTAGTTACAAACATAGAAGAAGACGAGTTTGCAACACCAATAGTAAAAACAATAAATGTACATGAATACATAATACAAGAAGAAAATAATTAGGAGGGATTTTAATGTATAAAAAAGTAGAATTACCAGATGGATTTGTAGGCATGGAACAAGAAGTAGCAAAGGTATGGAAAGAAAAAGATATAGAAAAGAAAAACTTTGCAATGAATGAAGGGAAAAGACATTTTTCATTTTATGATGGACCACCAACAGCAAATGGAAAACCACATGTAGGTCACATAGAAACAAGAGTAATAAAAGATATAATACCTAGATATAAAGTAATGAAAGGTTATAAAGTAATACGTAAAGCTGGTTGGGACACACATGGATTACCAGTAGAACTAGAAATAGAAAAAAAGCTAGGAATATCAGGTAAAGAGCAAATAGAAGAATATGGAGTAGAAAAATTCGTAAAAGAATGTAAAGAAAGTGTATTTACATATGTAAAAATGTGGGAAGAAATGACAAACAAAGTAGGCTTTTGGGTAGACATGGACAACCCATATGTAACATACCATAATGAATACATAGAATCTGTATGGTGGGCATTAAAACAAATGTGGGAAAAAGGCTTATTATATGAAGGGCACAAAGTTATGCCATATTGTCCAAGATGTGGAACAGCACTATCTTCACATGAGGTTGCACAAGGATATAAAGATGTAAAAGACTTAACATGTATAGCAAAATTTAAAGTAGTAGGAGAAGACAAATATATATTAGCATGGACAACAACACCATGGACATTAGCTTCAAACTTAGCTTTATGTTTAAACAAAGCATATGATTATGCAGAAGTAAAAACAAAAGTGGATGAAGACAAATACGAAACATATATATTAGCAAAAGACCTAATAGAAACAGTTTTAAAAGACAAAGAATACGAAATTATAAAAGTATTTAAAGGAGAAGAGCTATTAGGAACAAAATATGAAAGACTAATGCCATTTGGAAAGGTAGAAGGAAAAGCATTTGAAGTAATACATGGAGACTATGTAAGCTTAACAGATGGTACAGGAATAGTACATATTGCACCAGCATATGGTGAAGATGACAGTATTGTTGCAAAACAAAATGGAATAACATTTATAAACTTAGTAGATAAGTCTGGTAATTTTGTAGACGAAGTTACACCTTGGGCAGGTAAATTTGTAAGAGATTGTAGTGAAGATATAGTAAAATGGTTAAAAGACAATAACAAATTATTTGCAAGCGAAAAACACATACACTCATATCCACATTGCTGGAGATGTGACACACCACTTTTATATTACCCAAAAGAAAGTTGGTTTGTTGCAATGAGTAAATTAAGAGATGAGCTAGTTGCAAATAACAACAAAGTAAAATGGTATCCAGACACTATAAGAACAGGAAGATTTGGTAAATTCTTAGAAAATGTTATAGACTGGGGAATATCAAGAGATAGATATTGGGGTACACCACTTCCAATATGGAGCTGTGAATGTGGCCATCAAGAATGTATAGGAAGCATAAAAGAACTAAAAGAAAAAGGAATAGATGTACCAGAAGACATAGAGCTTCATAAACCATATATAGATGATGTATATTTAAAATGCCCAAAATGTGGTAAAAAAATGACAAGAGCAAAAGAAGTTATAGACTGTTGGTTTGACTCTGGTTCAATGCCTTTTGCACAATGGCATTATCCATTTGAAAACAAAGAATTATTTGACAATACATTTCCAGCGCAATTCATATCAGAGGCTATTGACCAAACAAGAGGATGGTTTTATACATTAACAGCAATAGGAACAGCACTATTTGAAAGAAGCCCATTTGAAAACTGTATAGTATTAGGACATGTATTAGACGATAAAGGACAAAAAATGTCAAAATCAAAGAAAAATGGTGTAGACCCAATGGTATTATTAAATACAGTTGGTGCAGATGCAACAAGATGGCATTTTTACACATGTGGTGCACCTTGGCTTCCAACAAGATTATCACTTGCAAGTGTACAAGAAACACAAAGAGGATTTTTAAGCACATTGTGGAATGTATACTCATTCTATGTTTTATATGCAGAAATAGACCAATTTAATCCACTAAAATACACAAACTTTAAATCAACAAATATAATGGATAAATGGATAATTTCTAAACTAAACACTGTTGTAAAAGAAGTAGACAACAAATTAGAACATTATGACATAACAAACGCAGCTAATCAAATAGCAGACTTTACAGACGAACTTTCTAATTGGTATGTACGTAGAAATAGAGAAAGATACTGGGGAAAAGACTTAACAGACGACAAAATAGGAGCATATGTAACTTTATATAAAGTGTTAACAACTTTAGTTAAAGTTTCTGCACCATTTGTACCATTTATGGCAGACGAAATATATCAAAACCTTGTTGTAAACTTAGACAAAAACGCACCAGAAAGTGTACATTTATGTTTATGGCCAGAAGTAGACGAATCTGCAATAGATAAAAAGCTAGAAAAAGAAATGAGTTTAGCATATAAAATAGTAAAATTAGGAAGAAGTGCAAGAAACTCTGCAAACATAAAAAATAGACAGCCATTACTAGAAATGCTAATATCTGTAGATACTTTACCAGAATATTATAGTGATATAGTAAAAGAAGAATTAAATGTAAAACAAGTAAAACTTGGTGCAGATATGACACAATATGTAAATTTCGAAATAAAACCAAACTTACCAGTGTTAGGTAAAGAATATGGAAAACTAATACCAGCAATAAAGCAAGAAATAGCTAAAAAGAACCAAATGGACTTAGCAAACACTGTAAAAAATGGTGGAGTAGAATATATACAAATAGAAGATACACAAATAGCTTTAGACGAAAATAACTTACTTGTAACAATGCAAGGAAAAGAAGGTTTTGCATTTGCAGGAGAAGGAGAAATAGGAGTAGTTTTAGACACAACAATAACAGACGAGCTAAGAGAAGAAGGATATTTAAGAGAAATACTTTCTAAAGTGCAAAATATGAGAAAAGAAAAAGGCTTTGAAGTATTAGACAGAATAAACCTATATATTGCAGGAAACAAAATGCTAGAAAATGTTGTAGAAAAATTTGCAGAAACAATAAAAAAAGATACATTAGCAAATAATATAATATATAACGAAAATAAAGAAGGCTATACAGACTGCAAAATAAATGGCGAAACCCTAAAAATAGATGTAGAAGTAGTAAAATAATCTTTGATGTATAGCAACTTTAGTGCTACTTAGAAAGTATTACTAAAAACAGGAGAGTTAAAAAATAAAAAACTCTCCTATTTTTGTACTAATTAGAAAGTGATACTTTCTAATTAGTACAAAAGTCGCTCCGCTCCAACGTTGCACACAATTTTACTTTTATTATTAATCATAAAATCTTACAAAAATGTAAGGAATATTAAGAAAAAATTAAGAAAAAATAATTCCATAAATAAGAATTATGTTATATAATATAAATATCTAGAGTGTATAAAATAAATAAAAGAAAAGCATGCTACTTATGAAAGGAATGTAATTAAAAATGAAAAAAGAAAATATAATAAAAGAATTAATTATTATATTTTGGATATTTATAATAGGAAGTGTAATAGGTTACATTTATGAAATGATAGTAGTACTAATTCAAAAAGGATATTTTGAATCAAGGCAAGGCTTAATATATGGACCATTCACACCAGTTTATGGAATAGGAGCAATAATATATTATTTAATATTAAAAAAAGTAAAAACAAGAAATAAAATACAAATATTTTTTATTACAGCAATACTTGGAGGAACAACAGAATATATATGCTCTTTAGTACAAGAAAAAGCATTTGGAACAATATCATGGGACTATTCATATCTTCCATTTGACATTAATGGTAGAACCAGTTTACTGCACTGCACTTATTGGGGAATTGCAGGTATTTTATATATAACACTTATAGAACCATATATATATAAATTAGAACAAAAAATAGAATATAACAGTATAAAATTTATAACAGCAGCACTATCACTATTTATAGCATTTGATATAATAATTTCATGTGTGGCAGCAGATAGACAATTTGAAAGAAGACACAATGTAGCACCAGAAAATAAATTTGATACATTTTTAGACAAACACTATCCAGACGAATATATGGACAAAGTTTTTGCAAATAAAAAAGAAGTAGTTTAAATAGATTATAAAGGGGAAAATAGAAAATGAAAAAAATATATATAGTATTAACACATACAGGAACAAATTTATCAAAAATAATAAAAGGTTTTATGAAAGACGAATTTTCGCATGTTTCTATCTCGTTAGATGCACAATTAAACCACATGTATAGTTTTGGTAGATTACATCCATATAATCCATTTTGGGGAGGTTTTGTTCACGAATATGTAGATAAAGGAACATTTAAAAGATTTTATAAAACAAAAGCAAAAATATACTCATTATATGTAACAGAAAACGAATATAAAATTATAAAAGACACTATTAAAAAAGTAGAAAAAGGAAATTATGGATTTAATGTATTAGGATTATTTGCTGTAGGATTCCATAAAAAAATAGGAAAAGAACATTCTTTTTATTGTGCAGAATTTGTAAAATATGTATTAGAAAAAGCACAAATAGATACAAATTTGCCACAAATAGTAAGACCAGAAAACTTTAAAAATATGCCAGGTTTACAAGAAGTATATACAGGGCTTTTAAGAAAATACAATTTACCAAAAGATAATATAACAGAAATATTAAGAGACAACTTATTAGAGACTCTATGCTCTAAAGAAGAAAGAGCAGTATAAAACTTGTGCATTAAAAGGAAGAGATAAAAAGAAGTTAAAATAATATTCCCTAAAAACAGTTATACTTCTTTTTAAAACTTTACATAAAAATGTGTATATGTTATAATATATTTAGTAACTTGTAGCAACTTTTATCAATAATTATTGATTAGGAGGAAAAATTATGACAAAACAGCAAATGAAAGAATTTCTCGAAAAGAACTTAGAAGGAATGCCAATCGAACGGCAAGACGAATTCTTAGTAGACTTCATCGAAGTAGCTCAAGAAAAAGTAAACGAGCTGGCAGAAGAAGTAGAGAAAAATTATGCGTATTGCGAAAGATGTAACAATTTTACATTAAAGGACGAAGTAAAAAACGTAAGGGAAAAACAAGAAACAGCATCGTATTTTAGAGCTTACTTAAAAGGAGAAGGAAGCATAAATGGTACTAAACTTGTAACCAAAAAATATGGCGAATGTCCACATTGTGGTGCAGAAATTGAAGTTGCCACAGTAAATGTAGAAAAGTTGTCATAATAGCAGGAGGGTTCCTAACTAGGAACCCTTTTGTTATACTAATTAGAAAGTCATACTTTCTAATTAGTATTAAAGTTGCTCCGCTCCAAGGTATAGGGAAAACTAACTTTCCTATACCATTAAATTATTTATATAATAAATTTATTTTTTTATTATGTATTTCAATTAATTTTTCTTCTTTCATATGTTTAAGCTCTCTAAACATTGCAGATCTATCAATAGCAAGATAATCTGCTAAATGCTTAAACGAAAAATTTAAATTAATAGTATTTCTAATATGATATTTTTTATATTCAATATCAAAAAACTCTAGTAACTTTTCTCTAATTTGTTTTTTTTCTAATATTTTAACTCTTTCATTCATTTTTTTTAGTTTATCACTCATAATATCAAATAAATTATAAAAAAACAAATTAAAATAATTATGATTTAAATTTACAGGGTTAATTAATTTAACATAGTCAATTACCAAAACTTGAGTATCATGTTTGGCGATAATTTGACAAGACTCACTATTTGTATAAGAAATATTACTACCAAAAACACTGTCTTTTTCAAGTTTTTCTTTTACAATTTCGTTTCCATTATACTCTACATCAACAATTTGTGCAGAACCCTCTAAAATAATACCTATAATATTTTCATTTTTTATAGTAGGTAAAATTTCTTGATTTTTGTCAAAATTATATATATGCACACCTAATAAATCGAATAATTTATTTTTTTGAAATTTTGTTAATCCCTCAAATGGACTTCTCATAGTATTCACCCAAAATCATTTTAACAAAAAAAATAAAAAGTTGCAAGAGCAACTTTTTTTATTTCGCAATTAGTGATATAAAATGATTGTAAATCAAATTAGAACAATATTAATTCAAATTCCTGTAAAGCCTTATTTTAAGCGCTTTTAAAGAAAAGTACTGTTCTATAAACACATAATAAATCTATGTGTTAAAGTAAAACCAAAAATATTACAAGGGGGAACAAAAGAAATGAAAATCGTAAAAAGAGACGGACATATAGTAGACTATGATCCAGAAAAAATCAGAATAGCAATTGGCAAAGCAAATGAAGAAGTAAAAGGAAAAAAGAAAGCAACCAAAGAAGAAATTAAAGAAATTATCCATTACATTGAAGATTTAGACAAAAAAAGAATACTTGTAGAAGACATCCAAGACATAATAGAGCAAAAGCTAATGGAATTTGGAAAATACGAACTAGCTAAAAGATACATTACATATAGATACACAAGAGAATTAGTAAGAAAAGCAAATACAACAGATAAATCAATAAAAGAATTAATAGATGGAGAAAACGAATATTGGAACAGCGAAAACTCAAACAAAAATGCAGAAGTAGTTACAACACAAAGGGACTATCTAGCAGGAATAACAAGTACAGACATAACAAGACGTTTTTTACTACCAGAAGACATAGTAGAAGCACATGACAAAGGACTTATACATTTTCATGATGCAGACTATTTTGCACAAAATGCTTTGCACAATTGTGAATTAATAAATTTAGATGATATGTTACAAAATGGAACAGTAATAAATGGAGTAATGATAGAAAAACCACATAGATTTATAACTGAAGCAACA
>CALXAW010000009.1 GCA_944386375.1 uncultured Clostridia bacterium | reverse complement strand
AGACAGACAAAAAGAACTAGTAAATTCAAGATTTGATTATATTTTTTACACAGGTAGTGCACGAGTTGGCAAAATAGTAATGGAAGCAGCAGCTAAAAACTTAACTCCAGTAACATTAGAATTAGGTGGAAAAAGTCCAGTAATAGTAGACCAAAACTCAGATGTAGATTTAGCAGCTAAAAGAGTAGTATTTGGTAAATTACTTAATGCTGGTCAAACATGTGTTGCGCCAGATTATGTATTTGTACATAAAAAAGTAAAAAATAAATTTGTAGAATCTATAAAAAAATGGATAACACAATTTTTAGGAGAAAGACCATTAGAAAATGACGAATATCCTAAAATGGCAAATGAAAAGCAATTTAACAGAATAGCACAATTGATTGATACTTGCGATATTTTATTTGGAGGAAAGTCAGATAAAGAAAAATCAAAAATAGAGTTAACAATTGTAGATAATAAAGACATAAATTCACCAGTAATGCAAGAAGAAATATTTGGCCCAATACTTCCTATTATAGAATACACAAATATGGACGAAGTTGTAAAATATATAAATGAACATAATAAACCACTAGCATTATATTTATTTACAAATGATAAAAAAGTACAAAAAAGATTTTTAAAAGATGTCTCATTTGGTGGAGGATGTATAAATGACACAATAATACATTTAGCAACTTCTAAACTAGGATTTGGCGGAGTAGGCTATAGTGGTATGGGCGACTACCATGGAAAATACAGCTTTGAAGCATTTAGCCATTATAAAAGCATAGTAAAAAAAGCAAACTGGTTAGACTTACCAATGCGTTATCATCCATACAAAAAAATAAATGATAAAATAATAAAAATGGTAATGAAATAAAATTATGTACAAACCCCTGAAAAATAGCTACTTTTGTAATAATAAAATATTATATTATGATTAGCATAAAAATGGAAATTTAAAAAAATTTCCATTTTTTGTTGACAAATACATTATTTGGTATTATAATGTATTTACATTTTCATATTTTTATAATTTAAATCAAATTTTAAAATTATCAAATTTCAAAATTTCACTCTTAATTTAAATAATCAATTATTTAAATTCTTAACAAATTCAAAGAAAAAATTAAAAATCAAAAAAGAAAGGATGGATGCGTTTGAGTAATAAGAAAAAAATAATTATAGGAGTATGTGTATTAGCAATATTAGCTATTACATTAATAGGAGGCTATGTTTTTGCAAAATACCAATCACAAGTTACAGGAAAGGGAATAGCAGATGTTGCCAAATGGTCATTTAATGTAAATGGAAATGCATCATCTATGCAAACTATTGCACTTGCCGAAACTTACAATAAAGAAACATTAGTAAATAACAAAATAGCACCAGGAACAACAGGAGATTTTAGCATAATAGTAGATGCAACAGATTCTGAAGTTGGTGTAGATTACAATGTTACATTCGAAAACGAAAAGCAAAAACCTACAAATTTAAAATTCATATATGAAAATGTAGAATATAGTTCTATACAAGAATTAGAAGACGTATTACAAGGAACTATAAATGCAAATGACGAAAACAAAGAAAAAACATTACATATTACATGGGAATGGGAATATGAAACAGGAGACACAAAAGAAGAAATATCAAACAATGATAAAATAGACACACAAGAAGGAATACAAGATTTAAATTATACATTTGATGTAGTTGTAACAGGAACACAAGTTACACCACAAAAATAATTTTAAATAAATTATAATTATATGAAAATGTAGTAGTCATTAATCTTCATAACTTTCTCAATATATATATTAGTATAGAAAGTTGAAATATTTATATAAATATTTTAAACTTTCTATACTATAAATAAAATAAAACGAAAGGATTATAAAAATGAATTTAAAAAAACATAAATTAAAAATTATTGCAGTATTTATAATATTAACTTTAGCATTTGGAACAGGATATTGTATAGCAAAATATAAAATAGAGCAAGACATATTAGTTGGCTCAAAAGTAGCAGTTCCAGTGTTAGAAGTAGAAGGAACAGAAACAACAAAAATAAGTGCAATAAACAATACTGGATATTATGATTTTACAGTAAAAAATTATAATCAAGAAAAAATAACAGATGTTGCACTAAACTATGAAATAGAAGTAATTTCTAAAGCAGATGAGTCAATTAGTTTTAAATTATATAATGAAGAAAAACAAATAGACTTAAAAGATAACAAAACAGAAAAAATATATATAAACAACAAAGAAAAAGAAGAACACACATATAGATTAGAAGTAGTATATGATAAAAACAAAAGTACATCAAAACAAGACATATTAGAAGATGTACAAATAAAAGTGTATTCTGAACAAGCTAAAATTTAAGATTGAGAGGAGTGCACATGAAAAAACATAAATTTAAAATTATAATAATTATATCAATAATACTAATTATTTTATTACTAATTTATATGTTACAAAAATATAAATTTTCATCACCAGAAAATATATTTTTATTCAATTTATATTCAAGCCAAGATGATACAAGCAATTATAAATATGTTTTTAATCTAAACAAAGAAAATCCCAAAATAGTAAATATCAATTTATATGATACTTTAAAAGGTAAAACATTGTTAAACGAAAAAATTGCGCCAGGAGCACAAGGAGAGTTTGACATTATCATAAGTAGTGCAAGTTCTTCTTCAGACTTTGAATATAAAGTAATATTTGAAAGCAAAAATACTAAACCACAAAATCTTTTATTTTCTGTAAAGGGCAGTGATAAAAAATATAGTAATATAAAAGAACTAGAAAAAGATTTAGTAGGATATATAAAAAAAGATAGTGCAAAAAAAATTACTATACAATGGGAATGGAAATATGAAAATGGAGCAAAGCAAAATATACAAGATACATTAGATGGACAAAATATAAAAACATATAATTTTGATATCAATATTTTAGGACAAGCCATTTAGGAGGTGAAAGCATGAAAAGAAAGATATTATATTTAGTAGTAATAGCATTAATGTTAATAATAGCTACTACATCTATATCATATGCAAAATATGTAATACAAACAAATAAAACAGCAGTACACTTAAATATAGACAGAACACCACCAGAAGGAGAAGTAGAATATTCTACTAAAGACCCCACTAATAAAGATGTAATAGTAACTGTACAGCTAAGTGAACCAATACAAGAAGTAGAAGGTTGGGAATTATCTGAGGATAAACTAACACTAACAAAACCATATACAGAAAACAAAACAGAAGAGATAATAATAACAGACTTATCTGGAAATACAAATACAGTAAAAATAGAAGTAAATAATATAGACAAAAATCCTCCCAAAATAGAAATAACAAATATAAAAAACACAAACACAGGTTACGAAAATTATGCAAATAAAACACATACAATTACAGCAACAATAAAAATAACAGACCAAAAAATAAAAAGTAATATAGACATAACAAAAATAAATATCTGTGTAGAAGAAAATACAAATATATGTAGCAAAGAACTAAAAAATCTAAAAGTAACAGATACAGAAATAACATTTGACTTACAATTAAAAGAAATAGAAAATAACGGAAAACTAATATTAATAATACCAGAAAATTTTGTAACAGATGTAGCAGGCAATAGTTCAAAAGAACTACAATATGATACACAAATACAAATAGATAACATTAAGCCACAAGGTACATATTCACAAGAAGTGCTAAAAAGTGGAAAAGTAAAAGCATATATAAAAGCAAATGAGCAAATAAGAATATTAAAAGACTGGAACTTAACACAAGACAAAACTACGCTTACAAAAGAATTTCCTGCAAACGTTTCATATATTGTAAAAATAACAGACTTAGCACAAAACAGTTCAGATGTAGAAGTAACAATAACAAATGCAACATATATAGTATTAACATATGCATCACATAACTCAGAAGTAGGGTGGACATATGGACTTGGCAATTATGACATAGCAGGAAAAGATGCAATAAAAAAGAACCCAAAATATAAAACAGAAGCATTAGCATTTAAAATAACAGGTGGTGTAGATAGTGATTTTGTTAGAGTAAGAGGATATGTACACAGCTATTGGAACTATTTATGTGATTATGGAAGATGTAAAAATACAGGTTATAAATATAAATTAAGAACAGCACCATCTAGCAATATAAATACATATTATTCAATGGCAAAATCAGATCTATCTACTTTAAATGGAGAAAAATATATTCAAATTGGTGGAGGAGGAATAAATGCATACAGAAATGTAGATTATGATGGAAATAACCCAATACCATATGATACTGTTTACGATAGCTCTGGAGGAATATACCCATTTGGAGTATCTGGAGTTAGTATAGCATTAGCAGACTATAGTGAACTTTCTGTAGTATATCAAATTTTAGTAAACGGAAAGGGCTGGTTACAAGCTACAACAAATGGAACTATGGCAATAAGTAGCCAAACAGAGCCTATGTCTGCAATACGAGTTGCAATTATTCCAAACTCAGAACTAGAAAGCATTCTACAATTGTGGAATAAAGATGTAGGAACATATAATGTAGACAAGTAAAAAATATAGGCATAGTTAAATAAATGTATATCCTTGAAAAAAATGGGAAAAACTTTATATAAATACATAAAAGAATTTCAAGGAGTGATTGCATGCAAACAAGTAATTTAAAAAACATGGTTGTATTAAAAAATTTGCCATCAAATATAGTTGATGAGGCAATAATAATATTAAAACCAAATAAGAAAATAAAAAAACTTGAAGTTGTAGATAAAAACAGAAATATAAACACAGAAGAAGCAGAAAATAAAACAGAAACATATATTTTGCGAGAAGCAGAAATGCTAGTATCTAGTTATATTTCTAAACTAGAAAAAGCAAATACAAAAGAAAAAAGAAGTTATGTTCCAAAAGAAAAATATATACGATTAAAAAAATATAGTATAGTTTCTACTATAATGTTAATAGCAAGTATAATAATAAATTTTGCATAAAACAATCACATTTTAAACATAAAATCACTAAAATGGACATATACATTAACTAGTAAATCACAAAGGAAGAGAGTGGTTTTATGGTAGAAAGAACTATGTCAGTAGAAGACAAAATAAAAAGAGCAGAAGAAATATATAACAAAAGAAGAGAAGGAAAAAATAGGACAACAACTGTAAATGTAAGTTCTAAAAAAGATTTTAAATTACTAAAAAAAATGATAATTCAAATTATCGTGTGTCTTACCATATATAGCATTTTCTATCTTGTAAAAAATAATAATTACATATTTTCAGAAGATTTAATAAATAAAACAAAAGAAATACTATCTTATGATGTAAACTTTGGGCAAATATATAATAATGCTGTACAAAGCTTAAATTCAATGAAAAGTGATAATACACAAAATGTAGAAGCAGAAAACCAATCTACAGAGCAACAAACAGAAAATGGTATAGGTGGTGCAGAAGAACAAGTAGAAGAAAACCAAGCTACAGAACAAACACAAGAACTTACACAAATGGAGCAAGATGTACAAGACATAAAAAATAGTATTAGTTTTATAAAACCTATAGAAGGTACTATAACATCAACATTTGGCTGGAGAAACCCAACAACAAGTACAGTTCCAAAATATCATACAGGCTTAGATATTGCAAATGTAAGTGGAACTGTTATTTGTTCTGCAACAGATGGAGATGTAGTTTTGGCATCATCAGAAGGAGATTTTGGTAATCACCTAAAAATACAAATAAATGATGTAACAATAATATATGCACACTGTAAAACTCTATATGTAAAACAAGGAGACCATATAACTCAGGGCCAACAAATAGCAGAAGTAGGCTCTACAGGGAATTCTACAGGACCACATCTGCATTTTGAAATACGAAAACAAGATAGACTTGTAGATCCAAAACTTATTTTAGAAATATAGAAAAGAGATATGTTGTTATGTTATTTAGAATAGATTTAAAAATTTTTGCTTTTTTAATATTGTTTTATTTTACAAGACAAATAGAAATATATGCAACAATTTTAATATTTTGCATAATACACGAGTTAGGGCATTTGTTAGCAGGGTTAATACTTAAAATGAAACCAAAAAAAATAGAAATAATGCCACTTGGAATTTCTATATCATTTAATTTACAAACAAAAGATTATAATAAAAAAATATTAAAAGCAAATGTTTTAGAATTAAAAAAAATATTAGTTGCAATAGCAGGTCCTATTACAAATATTATATTAATAATATTATATACATATTTTAATCCACATTATATGACAAAAGAAATTGCCATATATTCAAACATACTAATATTAATATTTAACTTAATTCCTATATATCCATTAGATGGAGGCAGAATTTTAAAAGGGATAATACATATATTTTGTGGTGGAAAATATGCAAAAATTATTACAAATAAAGTTGCAAATATTTTAATAATAATACTTACAGTAGTAGGAAGTATAGCAATATTTTACTTCGAAAATATAGCAATTTTATTAATCATATTATTTTTATGGATATTAGTAATACAAGAAAATAAGAGATATAAATTATTAATAAAGGCATATGAAATATAAAAATTATTATATAATAGGAAAATATTGTTTTCCTATTATATAATAAAAATGTAAAAGGTGATGCAATGTTTAGTTATACAACAAAAGGAGTAAATATTATTTCTTTTATTATTTCAATCATTATTTTTATTATAATAGATACAATTTTTTTTAATATAAACCAAATTGATTTTAAAGTAAGTTTTAATTCTTCACAATCCCAAGTAAATCTTGTAAATACAAATATTATAGAAACAACAAATAATACTATAACAGAAACTAAAGAATCACAGATTAGTTCAAATTCAAATTGGACAATTACAATTCCACAAATTAATTTACAAGCAGAAATTGCAGAAGGAACAACACAAGATGTACTAAATAAATATGTAGGGCATTTTACAGAAACACCACAAACTACAGGTAATGTAGGACTTGCAGCACATAATAGAGGCTATGATGTAAATTATTTTAAAGATTTAAAAAATTTAGATTTAGGTGCAGAAGTTATATATAAAAATGGTGAGTTTGAAAAAATTTATATAGTAGAAGAAATTGAAATAATAAAAAATACAGATTGGAGCTACTTAGAAAATACAGAAGATAATAGAATTACACTTATTACTTGTGTAGAAAATCAGCCGGAATATAGAAGATGTGTACAAGCAGTAGAAAAACTAGAAGAATAAAAAGAAAGGAAAGGTAAAAATGAAAAAACTAAAAAAATCAATAATTGCAATAACACTAATAATTGCACTATTAATATTAAATACAGGACTAATGATAAATTGTGTAAAAGCAGCAAATGTACAAGAAATATCGCAAGTTGACTTACACTCAACAGGGTATTGTGGTCAGCTATTAAAATACAAAGGGGTAATAGTAACAACATACTATGTAGAATATACACTAAATGGAGTTTCATACCCAGCATATTGTATAGACAAAACACTACAAGGAGTAGAAGATGGATTTTCATATGCTGTTACACCAAATGGAGTAATAAATGACATAGGGTTATGGAGAACAATTATAAATGGGTATCCATATAAAAGCATAGAAGAACTAGGTGTTGCAAACGAAAAAGAAGCGTTTTTTGCAACTAAGCAAGCTATATATTGCTATCTTTACGAAAACACACCACAAGATTATGAGGCAATAGGAGAAGCGGGTCAGAGAACATTAAATGCATTATATAAAATAGTAACAGATGCACAAAACTCTACAGAAACGCAAGCTACAACAAGAGTTTCTGTAAATACACAAGATAAAACTTGGGAACAAGATAAAACAAACAAAAGCTATGTATCAAAAACATATTCATTTACATCAAATGCATCACATACAGATTATAATATACAATTAAATGGAGATGTGCCAGAAGGAACAATTATAACAAATACACAAGGAATAGAAACTAATAAATTTTCTGGAACAGATAAATTTAAAATAATGATACCAATACAAAACTTAAAACAAGATGGAACATTTAAAATAGATGTAACAACACAAGTAAAAACAAAACCAGTAATATATGGTGCATCACCAAATGCAGGATGGCAAAACTATGCTTTAACAGCATATATGTATGAAGATGCAAATACATCATACACAGATACATATAATAAAAACCAAACACAAATAATTATAAAAAAACAAGATGAGGCAACTAAAAACATAATAAAAGGAGCAGAATTTACACTATTAGATAACAAACAAAATGTACTATATGAAAAATTAACAACAGACGAAAATGGAGAAATAAAAATACAAAACTTAATGCCAGGTACATATTATATAAAAGAAACAAAAGCACCAGAAGGATATGAAACATATGATAAACTAATAGAAATAGAAGTTAGCCTAAACGAAACAAAAACAGTAATAGTAGACAATAAAAAAGTAGAAATACCAGAAGAACCACAAGAGCCAGAAGTACCAGAAGTAAAAATTCTCCCAATAACGGGAATGTAAAACAAGTAATCAAATAAAAATATAAAATAAAAGATAATTTTTTTCGTGTCCACTTTCTTGACATAGTACAACATAGCACAAAACCACGGAATAAAACACGAAAAAAACACGGAATTAAATTGGCAAAAACCACGGAGTAAAATTGACAAAAACCACGGAATAGTATAAAATATTATTAATGAATAAATAATAGATATTAAGAGGTGGTTTAAGTGAAAATAGAAAGATATAAAAGAAGAATAGTTGATGACAAAATAGAACATTATTTAAAATTATTTGGTGCTGTTTGCATAGAAGGACCAAAATATTGTGGTAAAACATGGGCTGGAAGATATCACTCTAATAGTGAAGTACTTTTGCATAAACAAACTGGTGAGGCATCAAACAATGTGGAATTAGCAAAAATATCACCATCATTGATTTTAGAAGGAGAGAAACCAAAACTTATTGATGAATGGCAAGAAGCTACAAATTTGTGGGATGAAATAAGAGCAGATATTGATAAAACAGGTTTAAAAGGTCAATATATTTTAACAGGGTCATCCACTCCAAATAGAAAAGGAATATCACATAGTGGTGCAGGAAGGTTTGGAAAAATATATTTAAGGACTATGAGTTTATATGAATCTGGAGATTCTACAGGAGACATATCACTTAAAGAATTATGTAATAATAATTTAAAACAAAAATTAACAGGAGATGTAGAACTAAAACATATTGCGGGACTAATTATTAGAGGTGGGTGGCCTGCTAATATAGAGTATTCACCTAAAGATTCAAGTGAAACTATAGAAGAATATATTAAATTAATTATAGATGATGATTTAATTAGACTAGATGGAGTAAATAGGGATAAACATAAAGTGAAACTATTATTAAAATCACTTGCAAGAAACGAAAGTACAACAGTATCTAATATGACATTAAAAAAAGATATAAGTGATGTGGATAACGAAGATATAGACATAGATACAATCTCATCATACTTAAATGCATTAGATAAATTATATTTATTAGATAATGATGAACCATTTTCTTCAAATATTCGTTCTTCTATAAGAGTAAAAAAATCAGAAAAAAGACATTTCGCAGATCCTTCAATAGCATGTTCTTTATTAAATATAAAGGAGGAAGATAAATTAATTAATGACTTAAACACATTTGGATTTTTATTTGAAGCGATGGTGGAAAGAGATTTAAAAATATATGCTGATAGTTTTAATGCAAAGTGCTATCATTATCAAGATTATCAAAACAGAGAAATAGATAGTGTGGTAGAACTAGAAGATGGAAGTTGGTGTGCATTTGAAATAAAACTTGGTGTAAATAGAATTGATGAAGCAGCAAAAAGTTTATTAAAATTAAAAGATGAAATAAAAAAAGAGAAAGGAAAAGTGCCATCAGTTTTATGTGTAATATGTGGACTTTCAAATGCTGCATATCAAAGACCAGATGGGGTATATGTAGTACCAATTACAGCCTTAAAACATTAATAAACAAAATAATATATATATTGACATTAAAAGAAGCAATATATATAATGTTTGTATAAAAATTCTAACTTAAGGAAAAATAAATAAAAAGAGGTAATGTATATGGGAAAAAAAGTAGTATTAAAAATAATAGTAGCAATAATTGTTTTAATAATAGTAGCAATAGTAGCATATTTTATTATAGATAAAATAAATCAAGCTAAAAGAGACTATGAGTTAGAAACAGTTACAGAATATAATTATTTCGCAGTAAAAACAAATGAAAAATATGGAGTAATAGACAAAGAAGGAAAAGTAGTAATAGAATCAAAATATGATGCAGTAAAAATACCAAATCCATCAAAACCAGTATTTATATGTTATGAAGGAGAAAAGGGAAAAGCATATAATGAACAAGGTCAGCAATTATATGCAGAATATAATACAGTAGAACCAATAGAATTACAAAATGTAGCATATGACCTACCATATGAAAAAAGTGTATTAAGATCAGAAAAAAACGGAAAATATGGACTAATAGACTTTAATGGAAATAGCATATTAGACACAGTTTATGAAAACATAGAAAGCTTTTCATATGCAGAAGGTCAATTGCAAATAAAACAAAACGATAAATTAGGAATTGTAAATATAAAAGGAACAGAACTAGTAAAGCCAGAATATGACACAATAATTGGAGACAACTATTATAGCCAAGAAAATGGATATAAATTTTCAGGATATATTGTAGGGCAAAAGCACGAAGACGGATATAAATATGGATATATAAATTATAAAGGAAAACTAAAATTAAAACTAGAATATAATGATATATCAAGAATTACAGATATAAATGACGATAAAAACGCATATTTAATAACAGCAAAAAATGGACAATATGGAGTAAATAAAAATTCAAAAGCAATAATAAAAAATGAATATCAAGCAATAGAATATAACAATACAAATAAAATCTTTATATTGCAAAAAGGTGAAAACTATGGAACAGCAAACGAAAAAGGAGATATAGTTTTACCAATAGAAAATTCTAGTGTACAAGCAAAAGGTCAATATATATATGCAGAAAAAAATGATGAAAAATTAGTATATGATGCTTTAGGCAATACAGTAAACATAGACTTTAGTACAACAATAATGAATACAGCAAATTCAAATTATAGAATTATAGTAAAAACAGAAGGAACAAGTAACTTCTATGGTGTAGTAGATGCAAACAATAATCAAATAATAAACACAGAATATTTATATATAGAATATGCATTTGACAATTATTTTATAGTTTGTGGAAAAAACGGAAAACTAGGAGTACTAGACGATAAAGGAAATACAGTAATAGACCTAAAATATGACCTAACCCAAAAAGTACAAGGAAAAAATATTATACAAACATTAATTGCCGAAACAAATACAACAGAACTATATTCACCAACAATGGAAAAAATCTGCATAATGGATAATGCAACAGTAGAAAATGAAGAAAATTATATAAAAGTATATTCAGACACAAATGTAAACTATTTTAATAATGATGGAATAGAAGAACCAAGTTCAAAAATATTTACAAATAATAAATTATTTGCAAAAGTGCAAAATGGAATGTGGGGATATATAGACCAAAATGGAGAAACTAGAATAAATTTTGAATACGAAATGGCAACAGAATTTAACGAATATGGTTATGCAGCAATAAAAAAAGACGGTAAGTGGGGATGTATAAACTCAGCCGGAGAAATAGTAGTAGAACCAAAATACGAAATAGATTCTAGTTATGGAGAAATAGAATTTTTAGGAGAATATCTAAAAATACAAAGTGGATTTGGTGATGTATATTACACAAATGATATATAAAAAAAGTAAAACACTTATAAAAATATGTTATAAGTGTTTTACTTTTTTCTTTAATGCACATAATATATATAGGTGATGTAAAATGAGATTAGGGTTAGCTTTATCTGGTGGTGGAATACGAGGAATTGCACATGCAGGAGTATTAAAAGGGTTAGAAGAAAACAATATAAAAATAGATATAATAGGAGGCACAAGTTCTGGTGGACTAATTTCTGCATTATATGCCATGGGGTATTCACCATATTATATTTATATATTATTTAAAAGATATGCAAAAGACATACTTACAATAAACAATGGACCAATAGTAAATGGAATAAGTAATTATATGATGAACAAAAAAGTAGAACTAAAAGGATTAAAAACAGGAGACTCTTTAGAAAAAATGTTTGAAGAAATAGCCTCTAGAAAAAACATAAAAAAAATCAGTGATATAAAAATGCCACTTGTAATTCCCACTGTAGATATATCAGAACCAAAAGAATATATATTTACAAATAATATCCCTAAAAATAAAGTAAAAAATAATAAATATATAACAGATATAAGTATAGCAAAAGCAATAAGAGCAACAAGTAGTTTTCCAGCAGTATTTTGCCCATTTGAATATAAAACACATATGTTTTTAGATGGAGGAGTGTTAGACAATATACCAGTAAAAGAAGTAAAAAATCAAGGAGCAGATAAAGTAATTGCAGTAAACTTTAAAGCAGATAAAATAGACAAAGACAGCAATGTTATGGATATAGTAATGAAAACAATAGATATAATGGGAAATAAAATATCAGACGAAAGTTTAGCTCTAAGTGACTATACACTAACAGTATCAACAGATAAAACTGGATTGCTAGATGTAGAAAAACTAGACAAATGCTATAAATTTGGATATGAAGCGGTTTTAAAAAATTTAGATAAAATAAAAAAATGCACTTGCAAAGAATAGTAACTCTTCTTAAATAAAATAATAAAAAAGTAATACAAAAATAAAAAGATATGTTATAATGTGTCATAATAATAAAAAATAGGGAGCTAATATAATGCAAGTAAAAACAAAAAAAGTACAAGAAATATTTAGTGATTATACACAACAAAGTAATATATTAAAAGCAGGGGTAAAAGGACTAAATTTAATAAAAAAGACAAATACATTAGAAATGATATTAGAATCAGAAGAATATATAGAAATAAAAGACATTTGGTTTTTAGAAAAATTTTTAAAACAAAGATTCCAGCTAAAAGAAGTTGAAATAATACTTAATTATTCAGAAAATGTAGAATTAAAACCAATACAAGAAGAATGGGAGAATATAACATGTTTTATGGCAAGAAAATACCCATTAACAAAACCAATGCTTGTAAAAAGCATATTAGAAATAAAAGAAAGAACATTAAATATAACATTACCAGTAAAAGGAGCAGATTTTTTAAAAGCAAAAGGTTTTGACAAAGAACTAAGAAAACTAATAAAAAATATATATAACGAAGATTACAATATACAATTACTAGAAAATATAAGTGAAGAAGAACTAAAACTTGCAAAACAAAAAGCCCAAAAAGCAGAAAAACTTGCAATAGAAAAAACAATGGAACATTGGAATATAGAGCAAATACCACAAGAAGAGAAAAAAGAAAAACCACAAAAAGAAGAAGAACCTGTAAAAATACAAGAAAAACACGAAGAAGAAACAGAATTAATATATGGTAGAAATGTAAATATAAAAGACAATATAATAAAAGTAAAAGAATTAACAGTAGATGATGGAAAAGTTGCAATAGCAGGAGAAATAATAAACACAGACTCAAGAGACTTAAAATCAGGTAAAGTGTTAATAACATTTGATGTATATGATGGTTCAAGTACAATTACATGTAAGTTATTTGCAAAAGATGCAGAAGATGCCAAAAAAATATTAGGAAGATTTAAAAAAGCAAAAGGAATAAAACTTGCAGGAAATGTGCAATTAGACCCATATGCAGGAGAAATGACAATAATAGCAAATACGGTAGTAGAAACAGAAGGGGTAAAAAAAGTAGAAAGACAAGACCTAGCAGAAGTAAAAAGAGTAGAGCTACATATGCATACAAAAATGAGCCAAATGGATGGAATGACATCAGCAACAGATCTAATAAAAAGAGCAATGAAATGGGGAATGAAGTCAATTGCAATTACAGACCATGGTGTAGTACAAGCATTTCCAGAAGCACATAAACTACTTGGAAGAGACAATCCAGACATGAAGGTTATATATGGAGTAGAAGCATATTTAGTACCAGATAAAATGCCATCAGTTGCAAATGAACATGGTCAAAGTTTAGACACTACATATTGTGTACTAGACTTAGAAACAACTGGTTTTTCTGCCAAAACAGAAAAAATAACAGAAATAGGTGTTATGAAAGTAAAAAATAAAGAAATAATAGACAAATTTTCGTGTTTTGTAAATCCAGAAAGACCAATACCACCAAGAGTTGTACAAGTTACAAATATAACAGATGACATGGTAAAAGATGCAGAAACAATAGATAAAGTATTTCCAAAACTATTAGAATTTTTAGGAGATTCGGTATTAGTTGCACATAATGCAGAATTTGACATAGGCTTTTTAAAACAAAATGCCAAAGTACTTGGTTATGACTTTAACTATACATATATAGACACATTAAAATTAGCAAGAGATTTATTCCCAGACTTTAAAAAATACAATTTAGGTAAAATTGCAGAAAAATTAAAAATAAAAGTAGAAGTTGCCCACAGAGCATTAGACGATGTAGACACAACAGTAAAAGTATTTAATATAATGTTAGACATGTTGAAAGAGCGAGAAGCAAAAACAATAAAAGACATAGACGAGGTAAGTTCAGACAGTAGCTCTAAAAAAGAAGAATACAAAAAACTAAACACATATCATGCAATAATACTTGCTAAAAACTACACAGGTCTAAAAAATTTATATAAATTAGTATCATATTCTCACTTAGACTATTTTTATAAAAAACCACGTATACTAAAAAGTTTATATAAAAAATATTCAGAAGGATTAATACTAGGAAGCGCATGTGAACAAGGGGAATTATACCAAGCCATACTTTTAGGAAAATCGGACGAAGAAGTAGAAGAAATAGCAAAAGACTATGACTATTTAGAAATTCAGCCACTTGGAAATAATGACTTTTTAGTAAGAGAAGGACGTGTACCAGACAGAGAATACCTAAAAGAAATAAATAGAAAAATAGTAAAACTAGGAGAAAAGCTAAACAAGTTAGTAGTTGCAACATGTGATGTACATTTTATGGATCCAGAAGACGAGCTATATAGGCGAATATTAGAAGCAGGACAAGGATATGCAGATGCAGATAATCAAGCACCATTATATTTACGCACAACAAACGAAATGTTAGACGAATTTGCATACTTAGGAGAAGAAAAGGCATATGAAGTAGTAGTAACAAACACAAATAAAATAGCAGACATGTGTGAACAAATATCACCAATATCACCAGAAAAATGTCCGCCACATATACCAGGATGTGAGCAAACAATAAAAGACATAGCATATAATAAAGCACATGAACTATATGGAGAAAACTTACCAGAAATAGTTAAAACAAGGCTAGATAAAGAACTAGACTCAATAATATCTAACGGATTTTCTGTTATGTACATAATAGCACAAAAACTAGTATGGAAATCAAATGAAGATGGATATATAGTAGGTTCAAGAGGTTCAGTAGGTTCATCTTTAGTTGCATACATGACAGGTATAACAGAAGTAAATTCACTTCCTGCACACTACAGATGCCCAAACTGTAAATATTCAGACTTTACAGACTATGGCTACAAAAACGGATTTGACTTACCAGACAAAGAATGTCCAAAATGTGGACACAAGTTAGAAAAAGACGGAATGGACATACCATTTGAAACATTTTTAGGTTTTAATGGAGACAAAGAGCCAGATATAGACTTAAACTTTTCTGGTGAATACCAGGCAAAAGCACATAAATATACAGAAGTAATATTTGGAAAAGGAACAACATTTAAAGCAGGAACGATAGGTACAGTTGCAGAAAAAACAGCATTTGGCTATGTAAAAGGTTATTACGAAGACAGGCATATTCCAATAAGTAAGGCAGAAATTGCAAGACAAGCCCAAGGATGTACAGGAATAAAAAGAACAACAGGCCAACACCCAGGGGGAATTATAGTTGTGCCAAAAGGTAGAGAAATATACGAATTTTGCCCAGTACAGCATCCAGCAGACGACCCAAATTCAGATATAATAACAACACATTTTGACTATCACTCTATAGACCAAAACTTACTAAAATTAGACATACTAGGTCATGACGATCCAACAGTAATAAGAATGTTGCAAGACCTAACAGGTATAGACCCAACAAAAGTACCATTAGACGACAAAGAAACAATGTCAATATTTAGTTCAACAGAGGCATTAGGAGTTACACCAGAGCAAATACACTCTAAAACAGGAAGCTTTGGCGTGCCAGAATTTGGAACAAAATTTGTAAGAGGAATGTTAGTAGACACAAAACCAAAAACATTTGACGAATTAATACGTATATCTGGTTTATCACATGGTACAGATGTATGGTTAAACAATGCACAAGAATTAATACAAAATGGAACAGTAACACTAACAGAAGCAATTTGTTGTAGAGACGATATAATGATATATCTAATAAAAAAAGGTTTGCCACCAAACCATGCATTTAAAATAATGGAAACTGTACGTAAAGGAAAAGCATTAAAAGACCCAGCAAAATGGGAAGAATACACTGCATTAATGAGAGAACATGATGTACCAGAATGGTATATAAAATCATGTGAAAAAATAAAATACATGTTCCCAAAAGCACACGCAGCAGCATATGTAACAAATGCATTTAGAATAGCATGGTTTAAAGTACATAAACCAATGGCATATTATGCAGCATTTTTCTCTATAAGAGGAGCAGACGACTTTGACAGCGAATGTATGATTTTTGGTAAAGAAAAAGTAAAAAACAAAATGAAAGAAATAGACCTAATGGGAAATAATGCAACACAAAAAGATAAAAATATGTACCCAATTTTAGAACTAGTACTAGAAATGTACGAAAGAGGCATAAAATTTTTGCCAATGGACTTATACAAATCACATAATAAAAACTTTATAGTAGAAGAAGATGGAATACGCCCACCACTAAGTAGTATACCAGGACTTGGAGGAGTTGCAGCAGAAGGAATATATAATGCTGCACAAGAAGGAGCATTTATGTCAATAGACGACTTACGAATTAGAGCAAAAATAGGAAACTCTGTAGTAGATTTACTTAAAAAATTTGGATGTTTAGATGGTATGCCAGAAAGTAACCAAATGAGTTTATTTGGTTAAATACATCTACTAATCAGGAAGTCATACTTTCTGATTAGTATAAAAAGGGAGGAAACATGCTAGAAATATTTACATTAAAAAATATAATTACATATTTACTAATAATAAATATAATAGGATTTTTTGCAATGGGCATTGATAAGAAAAAAGCAGAAAAAATGAAATGGAGAATACCAGAAAAAACATTTTTCTTAATAACACTATTTGGTGGAGGAATAGGCACAATTGCAGGAATGTATACATTTAGACATAAAACAAAGAAAAAATACTTTACAATAGGCTTGCCAGCAATATTAATAATAGAAGTATTTTGTGTACTATACTTATGGCTTGCCTAAAATGAATGACAGATGGGACAGAGATTTTGACAATTTGGAAAAATTGTCAAAATCTCTGTCCCATCTGTCATCCACTGACAAAAAGCTTTTTTACCTTTACTTTTCTTTTATGTAATCTACAAAAAGCAAAAACCCTATATATGCGTTTTAAAAAAATAAAAAAGGGTACACATAAAGCAAATAAATATAATGGAAATAATTGTAAATACAAAACCAAACAAATACTCTGTGAATAAAATATGTTCAAAAGATGTTTATATTTAAGTTATTCACAGAGTTATCCACATTGTCCACAACAAATGTGGATAAAATAAAAACGACAAAAGTAAACAAAAAAGGAGACATAATATAGCAAAGACTACATAATTTGTAAAGGTATTGAAACTTAATTGAAATTTAATTGTAAAACTTGTGTCTGTTCTTGGTATATAATGTAGATAAAAGGAAAAATTTGAGAAACAAATATACAGGTAAAGTTATAAAATTCTATTGTAGAAAAAATGGCTTTGTGGTAAAATAATATGGGAGGAATTATGGAAGAGAGACAAAAATATATAAGAAATTTTAGTATAATAGCACATATAGACCATGGTAAATCTACATTAGCAGATAGATTAATAGAAATGACAGGTGTACTTTCTAAAAGAGAAATGGAATCACAAGTGTTAGACAATATGGAAATAGAAAAAGAAAGAGGAATAACAATAAAATCCCAGGCAGTAAGAATGAAATATAAAGCAAAAGATGGAAATGAGTATACCCTAAACTTAATCGACACACCAGGGCATGTAGACTTTAATTATGAAGTATCAAGAAGTTTAGCTGCATGTGATGGTGCAATTTTAGTTGTAGATAGTAGCCAAGGAGTAGAAGCACAAACACTTGCAAATGTATATTTGGCAATAGACAACAACTTAGAAATATTACCAGTAATAAATAAAATAGACTTACCAAATGCAAGACCAGAAGAAGTAAAAAAAGAAATAGAAGATATTATTGGAATTCCAGCAGAAGATGCGCCATGTATATCTGCAAAATCTGGTTTAAATGTAGAAGAAGTTTTAGAAAGAATTATAACAGACTTGCCAGCTCCAAAAGGAGACGAAGATGCACAAACAAAATGCCTAATATTTGACTCATATTATGATAACTATAAAGGTGCATTAGCATATATAAGAGTAGTAGATGGTAAGGTAAAAGTTGGAGACGAAATAAAATTAATGGCAACAAATAAAGTATTTAATGTAGTAGAGGTAGGATATTTTGTGCCAGGTTCATATATGCCAACAAATGAGCTAAAAGCAGGAGAAGTAGGATATATTGCAGCAAGCATAAAAAATATATCAGACATACATGTTGGAGATACAATAACATTAAAAAATAATCCAGCAAATGAGCCATTAAAAGGATATAAAAAAGTAACACCAATGGTATATTGTGGTTTATACCCAATAGATGGTAGCGAATATGAGAATTTAAAAGTAGCTTTAGAAAAATTAAAATTAAATGATGCAGCATTAGAATATGAGCCAGAAACTTCTGCAGCATTAGGTTTTGGATTTAGATGTGGCTTTTTAGGGCTATTACATTTAGAAGTTGTAGAAGAAAGACTAGACAGAGAATTTGACTTAGGTTTAATTACAACAGCACCATCTGTTATCTATAAAGTACATAAAACAAATGGAGAAGTGTTAGAAATATATAATCCAACAGAGTTGCCACCAGCACAAGAAATATCTTATATAGAAGAGCCAGTTGTTACAGCACAAATATTAACACCAAAAGAATATGTAGGAAATATAATGGAAATATGCCAAAACAGAAGAGGCATATATGTAGATATGAAATACTTAGACGAAAACAGAGTAACTTTAGTTTATGATATGCCATTAAATGAAATTATATATGATTTTTTTGATAACCTAAAATCTAAAACAAAGGGATATGCATCATTTGACTATGAATTTAAAGAATATGTAAAATCAAATTTAGTCAAACTAGATATTAGAGTAAATGGAGAAAACGTAGATGCATTATCATTTATAGTACATAAAGATTCTGCATATAATAGAGGCAAAAAAATGGTAGAAAAATTAAAAACAGTTATACCAAGGCATTTATTTGCAATTCCTTTGCAGGCTGTAATAGGTGGACAAATTATAGCAAGAGAGACTATTTCTGCAATGAGAAAAGATGTACTTGCTAAATGTTATGGTGGAGATATAACCAGAAAGAAAAAGCTTTTAGAAAAGCAAAAACGTGGTAAAAAGAAGATGAGACAAATTGGAAGTGTGGAGATGCCACAAGAGGCTTTCTTAAGTGTTCTTAAGTTAGACGAATAAAAAGGGGGAATTATTTTGAAAATTTTTGTAAAGAAAACTACAAGTATTTTGCTAATTTTAGCAATAATGTTCACAACATTAGTTACAGTAAATCCAAATGTATCTAAAGCAACAAGGGATGATTCGGGAGATTATTATTATGATATAAATTCAGATGGAACAATAACTATATCAGGTTATTATGGAACATATAAAAACAATATAGTTGTACCATCAACACTTGATGGAAAGCAAGTAACAGGTATAGGATACAGAGCGTTTGCAAGTATGGGGCTTACAGGGGGAATAACAGTATCAGAAGGAATTACTACAATAGATAAATATGCATTCGAAGATAACCCAGCATTGAGTGGAACAGTGAGTTTGCCAAGTACACTTACAACATTAGAACCATCATTTTTAAGAGATTCTGTAGGTGAAATTAGCTCAATAGATAATATAGTTGTAGCAGAAGGGAATAAGTATTTTTCTTTACAAGATGGAATTTTATACAATAAAGATAAAACAAAATTAGTAAAATGCCCAGTAGGAAAAGCATTAGCAGATTTTACAATACCAGAAACAGTAACAGTAATAGGTGACCAAGCATTTGCATATTGTAAAAATTTAACAGGAAAAATAAAGTTCCCAAGTAATATTCAAACAATAGAAAGTGAAGCATTTTACGAGTGTTCAGAATTAACAGGGCCACTAGAATTCCCAGAAAGTTTAACAACCATAGGAAATAGAGCATTTATGTGGTGTTATAATATTACTGGAACACTTACATTACCTACTAATTTAGAAGAATTAGGATCAGAAGCATTTAGAACATGTAGAGGTCTTACAGGAGAATTAGTAATTCCTAATAAAATAACGAATATAAAAGAAAATGCATTTGAAAGCACTAGCTTTACAAGTTTAAAACTTCCAGAAAATTTAGTCTCAATAGGAGATTCCGCATTTAGATTTTGTAGAGAATTAAAAGTAGAGCTAAAGCTACCAAAAACATTAAAAGAAATAGGACGTTGGACATTTGAGTCATGTGGCTTTATAGGAGATTTAGTAATACCAGAAGGAGTAACAACAATTGGTGAAGATGCATTTAAAGATTGTGAGGGATTTAATGGAAAATTAGTACTTCCAAATACATTAAAAGAAATTGAACCAGAAACATTTAGTGGCTGTAGAAATATTACAGGAGATTTAATAATACCAGAAGGAGTAACAACAATAAAAGAAAATGCATTTCTTAATTGTTATGGTATACAAGGAGCTGTTATAGTACCAAGTAGTGTTACAACAATAGAAAAACAAGGGCTTCGTTTGGGAGCAGTAGAAAAAGTAATATTTTTAGGAGATATTCCAAATACTATAACAACACAAGACTTGCCAAGTGGTACATCATTTGTGCCTGGACCAGTAATGGTAAAAGTAAAAGTATATGGTAAAACAGGAGAAATAGCAGAAGAGCTAAAAGAAAAATACGAAACAATAGAATTTGATGGAATAACAACAAAAACAAATTATGTTTTAAATGGAAATGCTGCAAAAGAAACAGTAGTCAAAAGTGAGAACTTAAAAGAGATAAATACAATAAATTCATTAGAAATAGAAAATACAGATATTGCACAAGTTGAAAATAAAGTTATAACACCTGTAAAAAATGGTACAACAAATTTAATAGTAAAATTAAATTACAATAATATGCAAGCAGGAGAAGTAAAAATACCAGTAACAGTTACAAATGTTGACGAAAAAGAACCAGAACCAATAGAAATACCAATAACAAGAGTATCATTAGATAAAACACAAATAACATTAATAGAAGGGCAAACACAGGCATTAACAGCAACAATAGAACCAAGTAACACAACACAAAGTAAAGAATTAACTTGGGAAAGTAGCAAACAGAGTGTAGCAACAGTAAATAATGTAGGATTAGTAAAAGCAGTTAGTGCAGGAACTACATATATAACTGTTACAACATCAAATGGTAAAAAAGCAACATGTATAGTAACAGTAGAAGAGCCAGAACCAGAAGAAATAGAAATAACAAGTGTAAAATTAAATAAAACAGAGATAACATTAGAAGCAGGGCAAACAGAAAAATTAATAGCAACAATAGAGCCAGAAAACACTACACAAAGTAAAAATATAATCTGGGAAAGCTATGATAAAAAAGTAGCAATAGTAGATTTAGAGGGAAATGTTACAGCAGTAACACCAGGAGAAACAACTATAGAAGCAAAAACATCAAATGGAAAAATAACAACTTGTAAAGTTATTGTAAATGCGCAAAAAGAAATACCAATAACAGGCATAACATTAAATAAAACACAAATACAATTAGAAGAAGGGGCAACCCAAAAGTTAACAGCAACAGTAACTCCAAGTAATACTACACAAGACAAAAGAGTAAAGTGGTTTACCGAAAACCCAGAAGTAGCAACAGTAACAGATGGAATTATAACGGCAAAGTCAGAAGGAACAACATTGATTACAGCAAGTACAACAAATGGAAAAACAGCAATATGTGTAGTTAAAGTAGTAAAAAAAGAAATACCAATTACATCAGTTGTGTTAGATAAATCATCAATGGAATTAGAAGTGGGAGATAAAGAAATAATTA
>CALXAW010000008.1 GCA_944386375.1 uncultured Clostridia bacterium | reverse complement strand
AATACCGCGACTGTTAGAAAATTACGAAGCAATAAAAGAAGTATATAATTTGTTAAATAGCCATTTAAAGCTGGGAATAGCTATTCATCCAGCAGGAGAATGGTTATTAGACAATTTTTATGCAATAGAAGAAATAGTAAAAGCAATACAAAAAGAATTACCATTAAAAAAATATACAAATTTTGTAGGATTACAAAATGGAATATATGAAGGGTTTGCACGAATATATGTATTAGCAGCAGAAATAGTAGCATATACAGACAGTAAAATAGAAAGAAAAAGTTTAGAACAATATTTGCAAGCATATCAAACAAAAAAAACACTAAGCATGGATGAAATATGGAATATAGGCATATTTTTGCAAATAGCAATAATAGAAAAAATACGAGCAATATGTGAAGATATTTATATATCACAAATGCAAAAATATAAAGTAGAAAACATAATAGAAAGACTAGTAGAAGGAAAAGACAAAAATAATTTAATATATAAAAAAATGTTTAAAACAAAAAGCAAAGAAAATTCGTCAAAATACCCATTTATAGAATATATGTCTTATGCACTAAAAAAATATGGTAAAAAGACACATAGTTTTTTACAAGTGCTAGAAGACACCATAGAAAAAACAGGCACAACAGTATCAGACACAATAAAAAAAGAACATTTTAATATTGCAGTACGTAAAGTATCAATGGGAAATAGTATAACAAGTTTAAAAGAAATACAAACAATAAACTTTTTAGAGATATTTGAAAAAATAAATGGAGTAGAAGAAATACTAAAACAAGACCCTGTGGGTATTTACGAAAATATGGACTATAAAACAAAAGAATGTTATAGAAATAAAATAAAAGAAATATCTAAAAAAACAAAAATATCAGAAATATATATAGCAAAAAAGACATTAGAAATAGCACAAGAAGCAGACAAAAAAGGCAAAGAAAAACATATAGGATATTATTTAATAGATAAAGGAATAGATAAATTATATGGAAAATTGAATTATAAAAAAACTAAAGAAATAAATTCAAAAACAAAAGTAATAATATATATTTCTGCAATATTGTTTTTAACAATATTATTTTCTGTTATTTTAGGTATGTGGGTTAATAGTCATATTAAAAATGCTTTATTAACCGTAATAAGCATAATAATATTATTAATACCAATATCAGAACTAATAATACAAATAATGCAATATATTTTAAGCAAAATAGTAAAACCAAAGCTAATACCTAAAATAGATTTTTATAAAGGAATAGACAAAGAAAATACAACAATAGTAGTAATACCAACAATAATAAAAACACGTAAAAAAGTAAAAGAATTAATAAAAAAACTAGAAGTATTTTATTTGGCAAATAAAAGTGAGAACTTATATTTTGCATTACTTGGAGATTGTTCGCAAAGCAAAAACTTAGAAGAAGAATTTGATAAAGAAATAATAGAAGAAGGATTAAAACAAACAAAAATATTAAATGAAAAATATCCAAAAGAAGAGTTACCAAGATTTAATTTTTTATATAGAAATAGAGTATGGAATGATGGAGAAAATAGTTATTTAGGCTGGGAACGAAAAAGAGGACTACTAACACAATTTAATGAATATTTATTAGAAAACGAGAAAAATAAATTTAGAGTAAATACAATAGAAGAATGGAAGCAAAAATATATACAAGAAAACAGAAAAAAACCAGAGCCAACAAAAATAAAATATGTAATTACATTAGATGCAGATACAGAGCTAACATTAAATTCAGCATTTGAATTAGTTGGAGCAATGGCACATATATTAAATACACCTATAATAGACGAGCAAAAAAATATAGTAATAGATGGACATGCACTTATACAACCACGAATAGGAGTAAATTTAAATGTTAGTTATAAAAACTTATTTACACAAATATTTGCAGGAGCAGGAGGAATAGACTCATATACAAATGCAATATCAGATATATATCAAGATAATTTTGGAGAAGGTATATTTACAGGAAAGGGCATATATAATTTAAAAATATTTTCTAAAATACTAAAAAAAGAAATACCAGAAAATAAAGTTTTAAGTCATGACTTGCTAGAAGGAAGTTACCTAAGATGTGGGCTAGCAACAGATATAATGCTAATAGATGGCTACCCTGCTAAATACAATAGTTTTATGGCAAGACTTTCGCGTTGGATTAGAGGAGACTGGCAAATATCAAGTTGGATACTAAAAGGATCATTAAATCTACTTTCTAAATACAAAATATTTGACAATTTAAGACGAAGTTTATTCGAAGTTGCAACAATAATTGCAATAATATATTTTTCTATAATAGGGAATTTATATAAATTTAATTCTATATGGCTAAATATATTACTAATAGCTATATTAGTAATACCATTTATATTAGAAACAATAAACCATATAATATTTAGGCAAGAAGGAGAAAAAAAGCAAAAAGCATTTACACCAAAAATAGATGGACTAAAAGGGGCACTATTACGAGCAGTAATTACATTAGGGTGTTTGCCATATAAAGCATATATATCAGATATAGCAAAATGGAAAACAATATATAGAATGAATGTATCACATAAGCATATGTTAGAATGGACAACATCAGAAGAAGCAGAAAATCAATCTAAAACAGATATGTTTTCATATTATAAATTAATGTTTATAAATATAATATTAGCAGTAGTCATAGCAGTAGTTATACCAAATATTTTAGGCCTTTTACTTGCTGCATTATGGTTAGTTATGCCTGCTATAATGTGTTATATAAGTAAAGAAAAACAAAGTAAAAAAGCACAGGAAAAACTAACTAAGCAAGAACATGATTATGTATTAGAAATAGCTAAAAGAACATGGAGCTTTTTTGAAGACTATTTAACACAAAATAATAATTATCTTATGCCAGACAATTACCAAGAAGATAGAATACCATTAGTTGTATCACGCACATCATCAACAAATATAGGACTTTCAATTTTATCTGTAATTTCGGCATATGACCTAAAATTTATAGAAAAGGAATGTGCATTAAATTTATTAGAAAATATAGTAAACACAATATGCCAGCTTCCAAAGTGGAATGGGCACTTGTATAATTGGTATAATATACAAACAAAAGAGCCATTAATACCTAGGTATATATCAACAGTAGATAGTGGAAATTTTATAGGATATATGTATGTATTAAAAACATTTTTGTATGAAGAAAATGCAGAAAAAACACTTATCCAAAAAGTAGAAAATATAATAAATGACACAAACTTTGCAGTATTATATAGCAAAGAACATGGATTATTTTCTATAGGATTTAATATAGAAGACAATCGTTTAACCGATTCTTATTATGACTTATTGGCTTCAGAAGCAAGGCAAGCAAGTTTTATTGCAATAGCAAAAGGAGATGTACCAGCAAAACATTGGAATAATTTAAATAGAACAATGACAACTGTAAATAATCATAAAGGGTTAGTATCATGGTCTGGTACAGCATTTGAATATTTAATGCCAAATATAAATATACCAAAATATAAAGGAAGTCTATTAGACGAATCTTGTAAGTTTTTAATAATGAGCCAAATAGAATATAGTAAAAAGCTAGGAATACCATGGGGAATTACAGAGGCAGCATTTAATGCAAAAGATTTACACTCAAATTATCAGTATAAAGCATTTGGGATACCATGGCTTGGCCTAAAAAGAGGACTAGCAGACGAAATGGTAGTATCAAGTTATGGTAGTATTTTGGCAATAACAGAAAAGCCAAAAGAAGTTGTTAATAATTTAAAAGTATTAGAACAGCAAGATATGCTTAGCAAATATGGAATGTACGAATCTATAGATTATACACCATCTAGAATGACAAAAGGAAAAATAGGAAGTCCAGTAAAAACTTATATGGCACATCACCAAGGCTTAATACTTCTTTCTATAAATAATTTATTTAAAGACAATATTTTAGAAAAAAGATTTATAAAAAATCCAGAACTAGAAGCAGTAAGTATTTTATTACAAGAAAGAATGCCAGAAAGTTTTATAATAACAAAAGAAAATAAAGAAAAAGTAGAAAAACTAAAATATAAAGACTACGAAAACTATTCAGAAAGAGTATTTACAAAAGTAGACGAAAGATTAATAGAAGGTAATATAATATCAAATGCAAATTACACAGTAGCAATAAATCAAAAAGGAGAAGGAATAAGCCAATATAATGATATATGTATAAATAGATACAAAAAAACAGATGATTATCCACAAGGAATATTTTTTTACATTAAAAATATAAAAAACAATAGAATTTGGTCAACAAATTATAATAATTATACATCTAACCCAGATAAATATATTGTAAGTTTTATGCCAGATCAAGACAAGTTTGAACGAATAGATGGAAATATAAAAACAAAATTAAAAATAACTGTTGCTGCAAATGAGCCTGTAGAAATACGAAGGTTAGAACTAGAAAATATAGGGAATAGCGAAGAAATACTAGAGGTAACAAGTTATTTTGAACCAGTACTTTCTAAAAAAGAGCAAGACTATGCACACCAAGCATTTAATAATTTGTTTTTAACATGTGAATATAACGAAGAAAAAGACTTTTTAACAATAAAAAGAAACAAAAGAGCAAAAACAGAAAGCGAAATATATGTATCTACAAAATTATTAGCAGAAGCGGAAACAATTGGGGATAACGAGTACGAAATAGATAAAGAAAAGTTTATAGGTAGAGGTAATTTGCAAATACCTAAAATGATAGAAAACTCAATACCGCTTTCTAAAAAGACAGGGCTAGTTACAGAGCCAATTGTAGCAATGAAAAAAACAATAAAAATAAAACCAGAAGAAACAATATTTATAGATTTAGTAATATCTGCAGGAAACAATAAAAAAGAAGTAATAGAAAATTTAGAAAAATATACAGCAAATAGTGATAGTAAAAGAATATTTGAATTATCAAAAGCAAGAGTAGAGGCAGAAAGTAGATATTTAGAAGTAAAAGCAAAAGATATAGAAATATACCAAAAAATATTATCATATATAATATTTGAAAATCCAATAAAAAGGTTAAATATAGAAAATGTACCAAAGCGTAACTATAAACAAAGTGAACTATGGAAATATGGAATTTCTGGGGACTTGCCAATTATATTAGTAAAAATAAAAGATGCAAATGATATTGATGTAATTAAGCAAATTTTAAAAGCATATGAATATTTTAAAAGCAAAAATATAGAAGTAGAACTTGTAATATTAGACGAAGAAAAGCATAGCTATGAAAATTATGTAAAAGAAGAAATAGAAAGTTCTATATTAAATAACCATATATCATATATGAAAAATATAAGAGGCGGAATATTTGTATTACAAAAGAGCGAAATAGATAAAAAAGATATAGAACTATTAAAATTTACAGCAACTTTAATAATAGATAGTCATTTAGGAAGCATAGAAAATGTAATAAAAGACTTAGAAGAAGAATATTTAGAAAAAACAGTGCAAGTAGAAGAAGATAAACAAATGCCTATAATTAAAGAAGAAAAAAACTTAAATATAAATATACTAATTAATACCGAGAACTTAAAATACTATAACGAATATGGTGCATTTACAGAAGACGGGAAAGAATATTTAATAAAAATAAATAAGGAAAATAGATTGCCAACAGTATGGTCTCATGTATTAGCAAATAAAAACTTTGGAACAGTAATAACAGAAAATATGGGAGGATATACATGGTATAAAAATAGTAGATTAAATAGAATAACATCATGGCATAATAGTGCTAGCTTAGATGTACCATCAGAAATTATATATGTAAAAGACTTAGAAACTAAAAAAACATGGTCACTTGGTTGTAACCCAATGCCAGACGAAAATGATTATAATATAATATATGGTTTTGGTTATGCAAAATATATACATTCAAGCTGTGGTATAGAGCAAGAAGTACAAGTATTTGTACCAAAAGAAGATAATATAAAAGTAAATATTTTAAAATTAAAAAATACAACACCAAATAAAAAAACATTAAAAATAGTTTATTATATAAAACCAGCAATTAGTGAAGACGAAATAAAGTCAAATCAATATATAAGTATAAAATACGAACAAAATAGCAATATTATATGTGCTCAAAATTTATTTAACGAAGAATTTGACAAAAATATTGTATATGTTTCTAGTAGTGAAAAAATAAAATCATATACAGGAGATAAAAATACTTTTTTAGGAAAGGGAACATTAGAAAATAAAGATGGCTTAAAACAAATTAGGTTAAATAATGATATAGCACTAGGTAAAAAGCCATGCATAGCAATAGAAATAGAAGTAGAACTAGAAAGCTTTTCAGAAAAAGAAATTGCGTTAAATTTAGGAGCAGAAGACAAAATAATAGATGCAAAAGATGTAGCATATAAATATAGTAAATTATCAAATTGTAATATAGAATTAGGAAATGTAAAAAATTATTGGAATAACTTATTAGAAAAGGTAAAAGTAAAAACACCAATAGAATCTATAAATATATTGTTAAATGGTTGGGTAGTATATCAAACACTTGCAAGTAGAATGCTAGGTAGAAGCGGATTTTATCAGTCTGGTGGAGCTTTTGGATTTAGAGACCAACTACAAGATGCACTAAGCTTAAAATATATAAACCCAGAAATACTAAAAAATCAAATAATAAAACACAGTAAACATCAATTTATAGAAGGAGATGTAGAACACTGGTGGCATGAAGAAACAAAAAGAGGAATACGAACTAGGTTTTCAGATGATTTGGTTTGGCTTGCTTTTGCAGTAATAGAATATATAAACTTTACAGGTGATAATAGTATTTTAGATATAGAAACAAATTATTTAGAAGGAAGTATATTAGAGCCAGGCCAAGACGAAAAATATGATTTGTATTTACCAGGTAAAATAAAAGAAAGTATATATATGCACTGTATTAGAGCAATAAATAAAGCACTAAATTTTGGAGAAAATGGTTTGCCTAAAATAGGCTCAGGAGATTGGAATGACGGATTTAGCGAGGTTGGAAATAAAGGAAAAGGAGAAAGCATATGGCTTGGATTCTTTTTATACTATGTATTAGATAAATTTATTCCTATTTGTAAAACTAAAAATGATGAAAAAACATTAGCAATATACGAAGAAAATAAAAATGCCCTAAAAAGAGCATTAAACACAAATGGTTGGGATGGAAGATGGTATAGAAGAGCTTATATGGATAATGGCAACATTTTAGGAAGTATGGAAAACGAAGAATGTAGAATAGATGGTATATCACAAAGTTGGTCAGTAATATCTAATGCAGGAGACAATGATAAAAAATATATTTCAATGGAAAGCTTAGAAAAACATTTGGTAGATAAAGAAATAGGAATAATAAAACTTTTAGACCCACCATTTGAAAAAAGCAATTTAGAACCAGGTTATATAAAAGCATATATGCCTGGAGTAAGAGAAAATGGAGGACAATACACTCATGCAGCCATTTGGGTTGTAATTGCAGAGGCAATGCTAGGTTTTGGAGACAAAGCAGTAGATTTATATAAACTAATAAACCCAATAGAACATTCTTCTTCAAAAGATGCAGCAAAAAAATACAAGGTAGAACCATATGTAATTGCAGCAGATGTATATGCAACAAGAAATTTGGCTGGTCGTGGTGGTTGGACTTGGTATACAGGTTCGGCTAGTTGGTATTATAAAGCAGGAATAGAATATATTTTAGGACTTAAAATAGAAAAGGGGATTTTAAAAATAGAGCCATGTATTCCAAGAGATTGGAAAGAATATAGTATTCACTTTAAATGGCAAAACAGCATATATAATATAAAAATAAAAAATCCAAATGAAAAAAATACAGGAATAACAAAAATATTGTTAGATGGAGTAGAAGTAGAAAATAATATTGTATTAGATGGAAGCGGAAAAATATTCTTAATAGAAGCAGAGATGTAGGGTGTATCACAGCAACTTTTATATAATAGAAGAGTATGACTTTTCTATTATATAAAAGATTATGTAAATGAGTAAAATGGCGAATACAAGAGCAAAACAGAGCAAAAAACAGAAAAAATAAAAAAATAAAGCTTGCTAAATGCAGAAAAATCTGTTATTATATTTGACATAATAGCTATACAGCTATGTTGTAACCGTTCGGCTCTAGACAAAACAAGGAGGGAACAACATGAAACGGTATAACGAAATAGTGTTTAAAGCAGAACATGGTATTGCTTATCAATGTGAGCAAACATCTGAAGACGAATTGGTCATTAATGCTGTTGCAGATATGTCACTTAGCAAAATGTTTAGATTGCGTAGATACGAAACACCAGAAATTCCAGCAGGATATAGATATGCATATGGAGAATGGTATGACGGCTATGTAATTGAAAGAATTGCAGATGGCAGTTTGTTTACTTGGGTTCCAGTAGGATACTTAGAAGCTAATGGAACAAGCAATGGAATAACATTTGACGAACAGTTTGGCAGAAGAAATTGGAATATTTACAAAGATAAATTTTCCGATGAAGATTATTACGAGCCATGTGTAGGTGAGTTGCTTATGCAATCTTATAGCATTAAAAAATATGGTGGTTTTTATATTTCCACATATCTTATTTCAGAAAATGCTAACACTGGCAAACCTCAATCTTTGCCAAGGCAAGTACCTTGGACAGATGTAGGGCTAGAAAAAGCCAAAATGATTGCAGCAACTATGGAAACCGGTAGTGAAGTAAAAAGTCACTTGGTATATGGTGCAGAGTATGATACAATGTTAGAATGGTTTATAGAAACAAAATCTAAAAGCCACGAAGAAGTTGTATTAGACTCAAGTACATGGGGCAATTATTGGAAAAGTTCTAATCCTATGTATAAACCATTAGAAACTGGAAGCAGTGATAAATATTGTGCAAACAATATTTATGATGTAGCAGGAAATGTAGACGAATGGACACAAGAGTATAAAATTTCTGTACCAGACCCAGAAAAATATGCGAACAAACAGGATGCAGAGCAAAAGAAAAGAGCGTATGGTGTAGTTCGTGGAGGTTCGTTTAGAGTGTATGGACATTCTTTCCCTGCAGCATATAGAGGAGAATGCGGAGTAGAAGAAAGGTTTAACACCACAGGTTTTAGAATTGCATTATTTATGCGATGAGGCTAATTATTAGTACTAGCATACTTGCTTTAGACACAACCCAATAGGAGCTTGGTAATTCAAGCTCCTATTTGGTATGAAAATAATTAAATAAAATAATATTACAATTTTATTACAAAAAACTTGTATAATAAAAAATTTTATGATATAACTAGTATATCAAAAGCCTTATAAAGGGAGGAGATTTTTTGTGGAAGAGAAACCAAAAGGAAAAACAATATTAATAGTAGATGATGAAAAGCCAATAGTTGATATATTAGTATATAATCTAAAAAAAGAAGGATATAATTTACTAGAAGCCAATGATGGAGAAAAAGCAGTAGATATTGCATTAAAAGAAAAGCCAGACTTAATATTATTAGATGTTATGCTTCCAAAATTAGATGGACTAACAGTGTGTAGAAAAATAAAAAATTCATTAAATGTACCAATATTAATGCTTTCAGCAAGAGGAGAAGAACTAGATAAAATATTGGGATTAGAACTAGGAGCAGATGATTATATTACTAAACCATTTAGTGTTAGAGAATTAATGGCAAGAATAAAGGCAAACTTACGAAAGGTAGATGCAAACCTAGAAAATAGAAAAGAAATAAAAGAAGAAGTTAAAAAAGGAAAAGTAACAGTAGGAGAACTAGAACTAGACCTAGATAAATTTGAAGTTAAAGTACGTGGAGAATCTATAGACTTAACTTTAAGAGAATTTGAAGTGCTAAGATTTTTGTCAACACAACCAGGTCAAGTAGTAACAAGAGAAGTGTTACTAGAAAGAGTATGGGGCTACGAATACTACGGAGACATAAGAACAGTAGATGTAACAGTAAGAAGAATTAGAGAAAAAATAGAAAGAGATACATCAGAACCAAAAATATTAATAACTAAAAGAGGAGTGGGTTATTATATAGCAGCACCAATCAATCAATAGTGTTGATAAAATAGGTGTATAAGTCATAATAATATTTTGACTTATACACCTATTTTTTTGTATATAAACATTGAAAAATAGATAAGGGTATGATATTATAATAAACAGAATGTTTACGGAAATAAGAGCTTTCGCTTGGAGCGTAGCGACTATTATACTATAATAAAATGGAGGATACTTATGTATAGAACACATAATTTAGGAGAATTAAATATAAAAAATGTAGGAGAAGAAGTTGAGCTATCTGGATGGGTGCAAAAAATAAGAGATTTAGGAGCAATGACTTTTATAGACCTAAGAGACGAATTTGGAATAACACAAATAGTAATAAATAATGAAAACATAAAAGAAAAAACAAAAGAAATAAAAGCAGAAAGTTGTATACACATAAATGGAAAAGTTGTGGAAAGAGCAAGCAAAAACAATAAAATACCAACAGGAGAAATAGAAGTTGTAGCAGAAAAAATAGAAATATTAGGAGTATGTAAAAATATACTTCCATTTGAAATAAATACAGACCAAGAAGTAAGAGAAGACCTAAGGCTTGAATATAGGTTTTTAGACCTAAGAAACGAAAAAATACATAACAATATATTGTTACGTTCAAAAATATTAAAAACAATGAGAGATAAAATGGACGAATTAGGCTTTACAGAAATACAAACACCAATACTTGCGAACTCATCACCAGAAGGAGCACGTGACTTTTTAGTGCCAAGTAGACTACATCCAGGAGAATTTTATGCATTGCCACAAGCACCACAACAATTTAAACAATTATTAATGGTATCAGGATTTAATAAATATTATCAAGTAGCACCATGTTTTAGAGACGAAGACCCAAGAGCAGATAGGGCACCAGGAGAATTTTATCAACTAGACTTTGAAATGAGTTTTGCAACACAAGAAGATGTTTTACAAACACTTGAAGAAGTAATAACACATACATTTAAAAAATTTACAAATTACAAAGTAGATAATGCACCTTTTGTGCGTATACCATATAAAGAAGCAATGGAAAAATACGGAATAGACAAGCCAGACTTAAGAAACCCGTTAATAATACAAGATGTAACAGAAGTATTTAAAAACTCAGACTTTAATGCATTTAAAAACAAAACAGTAAAAGCAATTGTAGTAGAAAATGGAGCAGAACAAGGAAGAAAATTTTTTGACAAAATGACAGAATTTGCAGTAGAAGAAGCAGGAGCAAAAGGGCTAGCATGGACTAAGTTTGAAAAAGATGGAAGCATACAAGGTGGAATTGCAAAATTTATAACAAAAGACATACAAAATAGGCTAAAAGAAGAATATGGAGTAAAAGAAAATTCAAGCATATTTTTTATAGCAGACGAACTAAAAACAGCACAAAAAATAGCAGGATTAGTAAGAATAGAATTAGGAAACAGGTTAGACTTATTAGAAAAAGAAGCATATAGATTCTGTTTTATAGTAGATTTTCCAATGTATGAATTATCAGACGAAGGAACTATAGACTTTAACCATAATCCATTTTCTATGCCACAAGGAGAGCTAAAAGCACTAGAAACAATGAATCCACTAGACATATTAGCATATCAATATGACGCAGTATGTAATGGCTACGAAATAGCATCTGGTGCAGTAAGAAACCATAACCCAGAAATAATGGTAAAAGCTTTTGAAATAGCAGGTTATACAGAAAAAGATGTAAAAGAAAGGTTTGGAGCATTATATAATGCATTTCAATATGGTACACCACCACATGCAGGAGCCGCACCAGGAATAGACAGAATTGTAATGCTAATTGCAGAAACAAAAAATATAAGAGAAGTTATAGCATTCCCAAAAAATAAAAAAGCAAGAGATGTGTTAATGAATTCACCATCTATAGTAACAGAAGAACAATTAAAAGATGTACATATAAAATTAGATTTAAAATAAAAAGATCTACTCAAATTTAAAGGAGCAAGATATGAAAAAATATAAATTAGAAACAACAGTATTTTTAAATGGAGCAATAGGAATGGGGCTAGAAGTTGTAGCTGCAAGAATATTGTCTCCATATGTAGGCAGTTCAAATATTGTATGGACAAGTATAATAGGAATAATTTTAGCATGTATGAGCTTAGGGTATTGGCTAGGAGGTAAGCTTGCAGATAAAAATACAGATATAAATATAATGTCTAGAATGCTATTAATAGGAGCAGTTTTTACAAGTTTAATACTATTACTAGAAACAATTGTAGTTAAACACTTAGCAGGTATTATAGATAATTTAACAATAGCTGCAATACTATGTGCAATAATTGTATTTTCTATACCAAGCTTTATACTTGCAACAATATCTCCATATGCAGTAAAAATAAAAAGCAAAGAAAACAACGAAATAGGCTCAATATCTGGTAGAATATCATCACTTTCTACAATAGGTAGTATATTTGGAACATTTTTTATGGGCTTTGTATTAATACCGAATTTTGGTGTAAGCAATATTATAATAGGTATAACTTTATTACTTACAATAATGTCATTTGCAATAGCCGAAAAGCTAAATAAGCAACAAATAATATTTATGATTATAATGGTATTTATAATGATAGCATTTATAGCAATAGGCAAATATGTTTTTAAAAAGGCAAACCCAGACATATTATTAGATACAGACTCAGAATATAGTAGAATATGGGTAAAAGAAATAGCCACAAAATCTGCAACATATAAAACATTGCAAGTAGACACAGGGCTAGAGTCTTATATAGATAATGAAACAAAACAAATGGGAGCCAAATATCTAAATTACTACGATTTATTTGAATATTTTAATAAAGAAGCAAAAAGCACATTACTAATAGGAGGGGCAGCATATACATATCCAATGCATTATTTAGATACATATTCAGATAAAACAATTGATGTAGTAGAAATAGATAACAAAATGACTCAAATTGCAAAAGAAGAATTTGGACTAGATACAGAAAACGAAAGATTAAAAATATATGAGCAAGATGGAAGAAGCTTTTTAAATTATAGTAATAATAAATATGACACTATTTTAATAGATGCATTTAAAGGATTAAATGCACCATTTGAGCTAACAACTTATGAGGCATTATCACATGCAAAAGATAGGTTAAATGAAAATGGGATGGTAATAACAAATATAATTAGTGCAGAAGAAGGAGAAAACGCAAAATTCATACAATATGAATATGCAACATATAAAGCAGTATTTGATGATGTTAAAATATTTAAAGTATCAGACATAAATAGTACAGAAACTCAAAATCTTATAATTGTAGGAATAAAAGGAAATAGTAATATAGACGAAAATAAATATGAAAAATATAAAAAATTATTAGATATGGAAATAACAGAAAAAATCACACCTAAAAATCAGGTAGTTACAGATGACTTTGCACCAATAGGAAATTAAGAGGAGTTGTAAAATAATTGGAAAATAAAAAAATATTATTAGGCATGAGTGGAGGGGTTGACAGCTCTGTAGCAGCAATATTATTAAAACAGAAAAAATATGAAGTAATAGGGGTAACAATGAAATTGTGGCAAGATGATGTAGCACAAATAGAAGATGCAAAAAAAATATGCCAAGACCTACAAATACCCCATTACACAGTAAACTTTAAAGAACAATTTAAATGCCAAGTTGTTAATAATTTTATAAATGAATATACACAAGGAAAAACACCAAATCCATGTGTAGAATGCAATAAATACATAAAATTTGGAGCATTATTTCAAAAAGCAAAAGAACTTGGGTGTACATATGTAGCAACAGGACATTATGCAAAGTCAGAATATTCAGAAAAATATGGTAGATATGTATTAAAAAAATCAGACGAAGAAAAAAAAGACCAGACATATTTTTTATATCAAATAAATAATAATCAAATAAAAAATATAATATTTCCATTACAAGAATTTAAAGAAAAAGAAGAAATACGAAAAATAGCAAAAGACAATAATTTGGTAGTTTCAAAAAAAACAGATAGCCAAGAAATTTGCTTTATACCAGATAAAGATTATATAACTTTTGTAACAACACATATGAAAAGTAAGCCTAAAAAAGGAAATATTGTTTTAAAAACAGGAGAAATTTTAGGAACACACACAGGAATAATAAATTACACAATAGGTCAAAGAAAAGGACTTGGAATATCATATAAAGAACCACTATATGTAATAAAAATAGATGTACAAAAAAATGAAGTAATTGTTGGTACAAATAAAGATTTATATTCAAATATTTTATATGCAAATAATATAAACTGGCTAGCAATTGACGAACTAAAAGAGCCAATTAATGTATATGCAAAAATTCGTTATAGAGCAAAAGAAGCAAAAGCAACAATATATAAAGAAAAAGACATTTTAAAAGTAGTTTTTGAAGAGCCACAAAGAGCAATAACACCAGGACAGTCTGTTGTGTTTTATGACAACGAAGGAATTGTAATAGGTGGCGCAAAGATAGTAAAATAGGCATTTAAAAATATTGATATAATTAATATTTTAATATATAATTGCAAAAGAAACAAAATAAAGGTGATAATAAATGTATTTAAAAAGATTAGAATTACAAGGATTTAAATCATTTGCAGATAAAACTGTATTAGAATTTATGCCAGGAATAACAGGAGTAGTAGGACCAAATGGTTCAGGGAAAAGTAATATATCAGATGCAATAAGATGGGTACTAGGAGAGCAAAGTATAAAATCATTAAGAGGGTCTAAAGCATTAGACATTATTTTTGCTGGAACTCAAGCAAGAAAATCTTTAGGTTTTGCAGAAGCATCATTGGTATTTAATAACGAAGATGGAGCATTGCCAATTGAATATACAGAAGTTACAGTTACAAGAAAAATATATAGAAGCGGAGAAACTGGTTATTATATAAATAAAGTACCTTGTAGATTAAAAGATGTACAAGCATTGTTTATGGATACAGGTATCGGAAAAGATGGATATTCAATAATAGGGCAAGGAAAAATAGACGAAATTTTAAGTAATAAATCAGAAGATAGAAGACATATTTTCGAAGAAGCGGCAGGCATTGTTAAATATAGAGTTCGTAAGCAAGAAACAGAAAAAAAATTGGAAAGAACTAAATTAAATTTATTGCGCATAAACGATATTTTAACAGAAATAGAAGCAAATATAGAACCACTTAAGGCACAATCAGAAAAAGCTAAAAAATATCTAAGCCTAAGAGACGAATTAAAAGATATAGAAATAGGTTTGTTTTTATATAATATAGAAAAATACAAAAAAGAATTAGAAGAATTAGTAGCAGATAATGAGATAATGCAAGAAAGCTTAAATTTAGAAGAAGGCAAAATAGAAAAAATAAAAATCCTAAAAGAAGAGCTAAAAACACAAATAGACGAAATTACAGAAAAAATAGAAGAAATGTCTAATATAGGGTTCGAAAGTAAAAAGCAAATAGAACAATTAAATTCAGAAATTAGTATTACAAATGCCAGAATAGAAAACAATACAGAAAACAGTTCTAGATTTTCAAAAGAAATAGAAGACAGTACTATAAGAATAGAAGAACTTGAAAAAGACATAAAACTAAAAAAAGAAAAAAAAGAAAACCTTAAAAAAGAAAAAGAAAAATTTGATGCAGAATTAAAACAAAAAGAAGCAGAACTTAAAAAAATAACAGATAAATTATCATTAAAAGAATTAGAAATAGAAAAAAAGAAAAAAATAGTAGAAGAAAACACAGATAAAAAATACGAATATCAAACAGAAATAAGTACACAAAAAGCAAACTTAGAAAATTTAGAAAAACGAGAAAAGCAAATAAAACAAGAACTAGATATTAATATATCAGAACTAGACAGAGCAAGAATGAACAAAGAAGACATATCAAAAACATTTTACGAAATAGAAAGTAATAGAAATAAACTTGTAGCAGAACTAGAAAAAATATCAGCAGAAAAAGAAAAAAGAAATGCACAAATAGCAAATTTTGATAAAAACATAAATACATTAGCAACAGAACTACGAATAAAAGATTCAAGACTAAAATTTTTAATAGAAACAGAAAAAGAAAAAGAAGGATATATAAAAAGTGTAAAATCTTTACTAAAAGACTGTGAAACTATAAAAGAATTAGGAAAGGGCATGTATGGTGTTTTAGCAAATATTATATCTGTTCCAAAACAATACGAAACAGCAATAGAAATGTGCTTAGGCCCAAGCCTTCAAAACATAGTTACAGAAACAGAGCAAGATGCAAAAAAACTAATAGAGCACTTAAGGAAAAACAATTTAGGAAGAGCATCATTTTTACCAATATCATCTATAAAAGGCAAAAAAATAGACAAAATAAAAGGTAAAGAAGGAGTAATAGGAGTAGCTGCAGACTTAGTACAATTTGACAAAAAATATGAGCAAATTATATACAACTTACTTGGAAGAACAATAATAATAGACAATATGGATAATGCAATAAAAGTTGCAAAACAAAATAGTTACACATTTAGAATTGTAACATTAGAAGGAGACCTAATAAATCCATCAGGTTCAATAACAGGTGGATCTGTTGCCAAAAAAACTGTAAATATATTAGGTAGAGGCAGAGAAATAGAAGACTTAGAAAAAGAACTAAAAAAAGTAAAAGAAAAATTAGGAAAACTAGAAAAAGAAAAAGAAGAATATATTTTAAAATCTGATGATACAATAGAAGAAAAGCAAGAAAAAGAAAAAGAACTACAAGAAATAGATATAACATATGCTACAGAAAAACAAAAAGTAATTTCAATAGAAGAAAATATAGAAAGACTAGAAAAAAGGCTACAAAACCTAAAAGAAGAACTTTCGAATATAAATAAACAAAAGCAAGAAATAGATATAAGGCAAAAAGAAATAAACAAAGAAATTATAAGCTTAACTGAACAAAACGAAAAATTATCTAAAGAGATTAACGAATTTGCAGAACTTAATAAAGACAATCAAAAATATATAGATGACTTAAATTTAGATATAACAAATTTAAAAATTTCGGTATCTTCATTTGACGAAAGCGAAAGCTCAATAGAAGAAATATCTAATATGATAAACCAAGAAATAGAAAATAACAAAAAAAGCATAGAACATAAAAAAGAACAAATAGAGCAAATAAAAATAGACAATGCAAATTTAGCTAATAAAATAAAAGAAACCGAAACACAAATAGAAAAAATTAAAAATGCAGTTCAAAATAGTAGTATAAAAATAGAAGAATTAAAAACAGAAAGAACAGAAAAAAACAAAAAACTAACAGAACAAGAAGAAGAGCAAGTAAAAGAATTTCAGATAATAGAAGACCTAAAAGCCCAAATTGTAAAACTAGATGTAAAGAAAAACAAAATAGAAGAAGACTTAAACAATACAATAAATGCAATGTGGGACGAATATGAGCTAACACCAAACGCAGTAAAAGAATACAAAAAACCAGAAAATATAGCATTAACACAAAAAAAGGTAAAAGCTTTAAGAAATGACATAAAAGAACTGGGAAGTGTAAATATAGACTCAATAGACGAATACAAAAATTTAAAAGAAAGATATGACTTTATGTGTGAACAACGATTAGACTTAGAAAATACAATGGGCAAACTAAGAAAAATGATTCAAGACATGACAGGCATTATGAAAGAACAATTTAAAACACAGTTCGAAATAATAAATAAAAACTTTGACGAAGTATTTAAAGAGCTATTTGGTGGAGGCAAAGCAACACTATCTTTAGAAGATGAAAATAATATTTTAGACTGTGGAATAAATATAACTGTACAACCACCAGGAAAAAAACTACAAAATATGATGCTACTATCAGGAGGAGAAAGAGCATTTACAGCAATAGCATTACTATTTGCAATATTAAAAATTAATCCTGCACCATTTTGTGTGTTAGACGAAATAGAAGCAGCTCTAGATGATGTAAATGTTTATAGATTTGCAGAATACTTAAAAAAATATTCTCAACAAACACAATTTTTAGTAATAACACACAGAAGAGGAACAATGGAAGTAGCAGATACAGTATATGGTGTAACTATGGAAGAAAACGGTATTTCTAAGCTATTGTCAATTAGTTTAAAACAAAATTCAACAAGTGCATAGAATAATATTTACAATATATTATTCCGTATGCTATAATTAGCGAAAGAAAATAGGAGGAAAAACTATGAATCAAATTCTTTCTGTAGAAAAAAAGAAGAAAAAAGAAAAAAAACAAAAGCAACCACGAGAACCAAGAAATCCTTATCAAAAAGCAGATTTGAATACAGTAAAATTGGTTTTTGCAATAAGTTTAATAATTTTTGGTGTAGGTTTAATAAGTACAGGCACATATGCTTTTTATAAAAGTATTAATGAACCGCCAACAGTTGCAGTTCAAAAACCAGAAATAAATATAAATCAAAACGAAGACAACACATTAACAATAAATGCAACACATCCAAATGGAATAAGAGACTTAGTTTACTCATGGGATGATGGAGAAGCAATAAGAATAGAAGGCAATAACCAAACAACTGTAACACAAACCATAGAGTTACCAGGAGGAACAAATACACTAAAAGTAATTGCAACAGAAATATCTGGAGAATCTATTTTATTTGAAAAGGCATACACATCAAACCAAGGAATTCAAATTGACTTAAAAGCAGAAGATACAAATATAAAAGCAACAATAACAGCAGAAAATGAAATTTCATTTATAACATATAAATGGGATGATGGCGAAGAAGTAAGACAAGACATTAATTCTACAACAGGAGAGGCAATAATAGAAATTCCAGAAGGTCTACACACACTTACAGTAATTGCAGTAGATATAAATAACGAAACTGCAACAAAAACACAAGAAGTAAGAGGTGTAAAAAAGCCAAAACTAGAAGTAACACAAGATGGAGATAATTTTAATATAAATGTTTCAGATGAAAACGGACTAGATAAAATAGAATTTATATTAAATGGCAAAGGATACCTAGTAAGGCTTGAAGGTGCAACACAAAGACAAATTTCATATCCATTAGAAGATGGAGAAAACACATTAGAAGTAACAGTATATAATTCTGCAGGAGTAACAGAAACAATAGCAGTAAAATGCACAAAATAAAAAAGCATTATAATTTGTATAGTAGGAAGTAGCAATTTTTGTTATACAATAGGAAAGCCAACGAAAAAATTTCAAATGCTGTTAATAAAACGGCTTTCCGATTTGTTCCTCACTATTATATAAAAAGGGGACAATATGGATTTAAATTTTACAAATATAATTGCATATTTTATAATATATTCTTTTCTAGGCTGGGTTTTAGAGTCTGTTTATAAAACATTATACCAAAAAAAATTAGTAAATAGCGGATTTTTATATGGACCATTTTGCCCAATATATGGCTTTGGAGCCATAATAATGTACTTGTTTTTAGACGAAGTTGCAAATAAGCCAATAATAACATTTTGTTTAGGATTTGTAATTTTATCAATATGGGAATATGTAGTAGCAACAATTTTAGAAAAAATATTTAATACAAAATATTGGGACTATTCAAATAATATGTTTAACTTAAATGGAAAAGTATGTTTACTAAATTCAATATTTTGGGGTATATTAGCAGTAATATTTATAGACATAGTACATCCATTTGTAGAAAATGGACTAGCAAAGATAGATCCAGAATTAATTTTAAAGCTAGACATAATAATTATTATAATTATGCTAATAGACGAAGCAATAAGTGTAAAAACAGTAATAGGAATGAAATATAAGCTAAAACGAGTAGAAGAAATAAACTTAAAGATAAAAGAAAAACTAGAAGAAATAAAACAAGTAGGAAAAGGTATAGAAATAAAAACAGATAGTTTAGAAAAAGTAGTAGACGAACTAAAATTAAAACGAGATAGAATAATAAGACGCTCTTATAGATATATATGTAGAATAAAAAGGGCATTCCCTACAATAAAATCAGAACAAATTACTAAATTACTAAACCAAAGAAAAGAAAATTTGAAAAAATAAAAATATATATAATTTAAATACAAAAGAAAGAGAGGCAAATAAAATGGTAAATGAAATTTATATAATTGATGATGACGAATCTTCTATAATAATATTTAGAGAACTATTTAAAAATGATGAAGAATACAAATTTATAAGTGTAAAAACAGAGCAAATAGATTTAGCACTAAAAAACATACCATCATTAATAGTAATTAACGAAGATGCAATAGACAGAGATGTAATAGAACTATGTAGGCAAATAAGAAAAGACGAAGATAACACAATAACACCAGTAATTGTAGTATCTTCTAATGGCGAAAGAGAACATAGAATGAAAATATTAAGTGAATCTATAGAATATTTTATAAAAAAACCAGTAGACGAAGGCTATTTATATTTAACAGTAAAAAATTTAAGTAGATTGCTTACTATAAATAGAAGAATTAGTCCACTTACAGGTTTACCAGGAAATGTACAAATACATGCAGAATTAAAGAAAAGACTTTCAAACAAAGAAGAATTTTCTGTTTTATATTTAGACCTAGACAATTTTAAGGCATATAATGATGTATATGGCTTTGTAAACGGAGACCAAATAATAGAATTTACAGCAAAAGTAATATTAGAAAATGTACACCAATATTCAAATGAACATAGCTTTGTAGGGCATATAGGAGGAGATGACTTTATTGCCATAGTACCAGGAACAGCAACAGAAAAATTATGTCAGAGCATAATAGCAAATTTTGATCACCAAGTAACAAGCTTTTTTACTAGCGAAGATGTAGAAAAAGGATATTTAGAAGTAGAAAACAGAAAAGGAATTATAGAGCAATTTCCACTAACATCAATTTCAATCGGTGTTGTTGTTGCAGATAAATTAAGATTCCACAACATACTAGAAATAGGAGAAATAGGAGCACAAGTAAAACATGCAGCAAAATCAGTAATGGGTAGTAGTTATGCAATAGATAGAAGAAGAGAATAAACAAAAAATTATGTAAATCTTGCCAAAAATAAAAAAATATGATATAATGCACGCAATGACAAAAGTCAGAAGCAAATAGGTCCGATATAATACACTTTATAAGGAGGCATTATTATGCAAAATCGGAACGAAAACAATGTGCAACAAGAACAAAAACAGGCGGTACAAACTCTAAGCTATTTAAATGTAAGTAATGAAAATTACAAAAATCCGATTATTCCAGAGGGCTTCAAGCATGTGGCTGGCCATTGGAATAATGGATTTACAATTAAAGAAGAATTAGAAAGAAGCCAATTTGTATGGGTGCCAGTAGGAATGCTAGATGCAAATGGAACACTTGATGGGGTAAATTTGAATTCTCAGTTTGGGAGAAGAAATTACCAAAATGATGACTTCTCTAAAAAAGAATTCAACGAAGAAATGACACCAGAATTGTTCGAAATGTGCCAAAGCATTGAAAAATATGGTGGATTTTATGTCGCACGTTATGCTATTTCTAAAAGCTCAAAAGGAAAGCCACAATCTGTAAAAGGTGCTATGCCTTGGGTGCATATTAAGTATACTTATGCAAAAGAAGTTGCAGAAAGTATGATTAAAACAGATCAGATAACAAGCCACCTTATGTATGGTGCTGAATATGATACAGTATTAGAATGGTTTATTAAAACCGATGCAAAAACATTTGTAGAAATTGCAGAAGATTCTACAAATTGGGGAAACCATGTAAATACTGAAGAAGCACCAAGAAAAGTGGTAAAAACAGGAGACAGAAAGCATTGGTGTGTAAACAATATTTACGACTTTGCAGGAAATACAGACGAATGGACACAAGAAAAATACTCTAAAATGGGTTGTGTACTTCGTGGTGGTACTTGCAATAGTGTTGGAAGTGCTTTTCCTGTTTCATATCGTGACTTTAGAGCGCATAATGATAGCTATGCCAATACAAGTTTTCGTGTAGCACTTTGCATTAAATAAAACTGCTACATAAGTTTGTTCAAAAGCACAAAAATAGAGGTATTCGAAAATTCGAATACCTCTATTTCAAAATAAACTATATAAAATAACAAAAATTCAAAGGTAGCAAATTAATTGACATTATATCATTTGTATAGTATAATCCTGCCAATAAATGGGATGTTTAATTATGAATGGAGGAGTTTTTATGAAATGTCCAGTATGTAAAGATGTAACATTATTAATGTCTGAAAAAAAGGGGGTAGAAATAGACTATTGCCCAGAATGTAGAGGAATTTGGCTAGATAGAGGAGAACTAGAAAAATTAATTGCCAAAGAAGAAGTATATAATAGCGAACACTACGAAAAAAAGAATTACTATAAAGAAAAAGAATACGACGACTATGGTGATAAAAATTACAAAAAAAGTAGCTATCCACATAAACGCAAAAAAGAATCATTTATGGGAGAAATATTTGATATATTTGGTGGAGACTAAAAAGCATGTATTAGTTATACATGCTTTTGTCAAAGTTAAAATATAAAATTAGCTAAGAATAAACAACACAAATTTTAGAGCAAAAGCTGTAGCCCAAATAATAAAAGAAAAGATAAAATAAAATTAAAAAAGGAACAAAATTTAGCAAAAGTGTGGTATAATATTAATATAAATCCAAAAAAGGAGATGAATGATTATGACAATGAAACAAAAAGAATTATATAATGTAATTGAAAGTTTACCAGAAGAATTATCAAATAAAGTTATAGATTATATAGAATATCTTAAATTTTCTTATATGACAAAAACTCCAGATGATTTAATTATAAAGGATGATAAAGATTTATTGAAAAAATTAAAAAAAGGTATGGAAGATACTGATAATGGAAAAGTATGTTCTATTGAAGAAGCATATGAAGAAGTTAAAGAAATTTTAGCAAATTAAAATGGAGGTTTTGGTATTGGAAGAATATAAGGTAGAATTATCTATTCAAGCAAAAGAGGATTATAAAAGTATTATTAAATATATAAAATATACATTATTAGAGCCTAATATTGCAGAAAGATATGCTGAACTAATAAAGAATGAAATTAATACTTTGAAATGTAATCCACAAAAATTTGCTATTATTGATTATGAGATGATAAAAAAATATAAATTTAGAAAACTAATTATTAAAAATTATATTGCTTTTTATAGAATTAATGAAGATGAAAAAATAGTAAATGTAGAAAGAATTTTGTATGGTGCAACGGATTGGAAAAGTAAATTATAAATTAAATAATTGCAGATGTAAAAGTTTGCAATTTTTTTGTTTTTATACAATAGGGAAGTAATACTTTCCTATTGTATAAAAGTCGCTTCGCTCCAACATTAGTAAAAAGAATATAAATATATAAGAACAGTAATAAAACTAGCAAAAACATAATATGTTATATAAAAAGCAATAAGGAGAATGGTATGTTAGTTTTTAGTAGAAAAAGAATATCATTAATAATAAGTTGTGTGTTTGTAGCAGTCTTTGCATTTATGCTAACTAAAGAAAATTCAGCAGAAAATGCAGTAGAAACAGTAAGTTTGCCTGTATCAGGTAAAACAGTAATAGTAGATGCAGGGCATGGCAAGCCAGATGAGGGGGCAGAAAGTAGCAATGGTACAACAGAAGCAGAAACAAATTTAGCAATAGCATTAAAATTGCAAAACCTATTAGAACAAAGCGGCTGTACAGTAATACTAACACGTTCAGACGAAAATTCTATATATGATATAGATAGTAACACATTAAGAGAAAAGAAAATATCAGATGTACATAACAGGGTAAAAATAGGAAATGAAAGTTCAGCAGACATTTTTGTAAGCATACATTTAAATAAAATTCCACAACAACAATATGATGGCTGGCAAACATTTTATAAAAAAGGGAATGAAGAAGGAAAGAAACTTGCAACATCAATACAAGATAGTTTAGGAGAATCAATACAAAAAGAAAATAATAGAGTGCCTAAAACCATAGACAATATATATATAATAAAACATGTAGAAATACCAACAACAATTGTAGAATGTGGCTTTTTATCTAACCCAGAAGAAGAAAAGCAATTATTAGATAACAACTACCAAGATAAATTAGCTTGGGGAATTTATAATGGAATAATTAATTATTTTTATACACTAGGAAAGTAATACTTTCCTAGTGTATTAAAGTCGCTACGTTCCAACGTTACGGATATAAGGTATTTAAAGAAAAAATATAAAAATTTTCCAAACCTATAAAAAATAAGTATATATATTGACTTTTTATCGTAAAAAAAATAAAATATATAGTATAAAAATAAAAGAATAGGGGAGGAAAGCAAATGAAAAAAATCAAGAATATA
>CALXAW010000007.1 GCA_944386375.1 uncultured Clostridia bacterium | reverse complement strand
TAGAAGAAACATATCAAGAAATGAGAAGAATTTCTGCTGACGTTGCGCATATAGAAATTGATCATGGTAGCAAAATTCAAGCATTATTAGATTCTCAAGTAGGAATAATTAAAAATCAAGATAGCTTTAAAAAAGAATTTAAGTCAATCAAAGAAATATTAGATAATCATGCATCAAGAATATATTTTGTAGAGTCAAAAGTTAAAAATCTATAATTCGAAAATAGCAATAGCCTATGGTTATTTCAATAAAAAGAGGTAACCGTAGGTTATTTTTTCGTAGTAGAGTATTGATAAAAAAAATAATATATATTATAATAAAAAAGCGAGGAAGGAACGTGATTAATAATGGAAAGAAAGAGAATCTTAACAGGAGATAGACCTACTGGAAGACTACATATAGGGCATTATTTTGGGTCACTAAAAAAAAGAATAGAATTACAAGAAAACCCAGAATATGACCCATATATATTAATAGCAGATGTACAAGCATTAACAGATAATTTTAATAACCCAGAAAAGGTTAGAAAAAATGTAAGAGAGGTTGCAATAGATTATTTATCTGCTGGAATAGATCCAAATAAAACAACAATATATATACAATCTATGATACCAGAAGTTGCAGAACTTACAGTATTTTATTCAAACCTAGTAACAATTGCACGTTTGCAAAGAAACCCTACAGTAAAAACAGAAATAGCACAAAAAAAAGAACTATTTGGCGAAAGTGTAACATATGGTTTTTTAGGTTACCCAGTAAGCCAAGCAGCAGATATTACAGCATTTGAAGGAGCTTTAGTACCAGTAGGAGAAGACCAACTTCCACTAATAGAACAATGTAGAGAAATAGTAAGAAAATTTAACAGTATATATGGAGAAGTATTAGTAGAACCAGAAGCAGTACTATCTAGTGGTAAAAGAATAAAAGGACTAGATGGAAACGAAAAAATGGGAAAATCACTTGGTAATGCAATATATTTGTCAGACAATGAAGAAGAAATAAACAAAAAAGTTATGAGTGCAGTAACAGACCCAAATAGAATAAAAAAAGATGACAAAGGAAATCCAGATATATGTATGGTATCATATTACCACAAATTATTTAGTACAAAACAAGAAATAGAAGATGTATGTAAAGAATGTAAAGAAGGAAAAAGAGGTTGTGTGGCATGTAAAAAGCAATTAGCAAAAAATATTGCAAATACATTAAAGCCAATTAGAGAAAAAAGAAAATATTATGAAGAGCACCCAGAAGAGGTAGATAAAATTTTAATAGAAGGAACAAAAAAAGCGCAACAAGAGGCTAAAAGAACAATGAAAAAGGTAAAAAAAGCTATGAAATTAGACTATTTTGATTAAGGAGAAAAGATATGTTTGTAGATTATACAAAAATAATTATAAAATCAGGAGATGGTGGAAATGGAGCCGTTTCTTTTAGAAGAGAAAAATATGTGGCAGCAGGAGGACCAGATGGAGGAGACGGTGGAAAAGGTGGAGATATTTATTTTGAGGCCACCAAAGATAAAAACACATTAATAGATTTTAGATATAACAAAAAATATAAAGCAGGAAACGGAGAAAACGGAAGCGGAAAAAACTGCTATGGAAAATATGGAGAAGATTTATATATAAAAGTACCAATAGGAACAGTTGTAAAAGATGCCAAAACAAATAAAGTAATTGCAGACATTTCAAAAGAAGGGCAAGTAGAGTTAGTACTAAAAGGAGGACGTGGAGGAAAAGGAAATTCACATTTTGCAACATCAACAAGACAAGTACCACGTTTTGCAGAAGATGGAGAAAAGGGCGAAGAAAAAGAAATTATATTAGAACTAAAATTATTAGCAGATGTAGGACTACTTGGCTTCCCAAATGTAGGTAAATCAACATTTCTATCAAGTGTAACAGAGGCAAGACCTAAAATTGCAAATTACCATTTTACAACACTAGAACCAAACTTAGGTGTTGCAACAATAAATGGGCAAAGTTTTGTAATAGCAGACATACCAGGAATAATAGAAGGAGCAAGCGAAGGTGTAGGACTTGGAATACAGTTTTTAAGACATGTAGAAAGAACAAGACTTTTATTACATGTAATAGATGTTTCTGGTTTAGAAGGAAGAGACCCAGTAGAAGATTTTAATACAATAAATAATGAATTAGAAAAATATAGTAAAAAATTAAGCCAAAGAAAGCAAATAATAGTTGCAAACAAAATAGATGTTATGCAAGATGATACATTATATAAAAAATTAGAAAACTTAGCAAAAGAGAAAAATTTAGAAATATATAAAATATCAGCTGTAACAGGAGAAGGAGTAGAAAAGCTTTTAACAAGAGTTGTAGAAGTATTAAAAACACTACCAAAAGAAGATATGCTAGAAACAGAAAATAAAATAGTATATACATTAAAACAAGAAGAGCCAACTTGGACAATAAGAAAAGAAAATAATGCATTTATAGTAGAAGGAAAAGCAGTAGAAAGACTAATGGGAAGAATAAATATACAAGATAATGAATCAATGTATTATTTTCATAAAAGACTAAAAGAGCTTGGAATAGAAGGTAAACTAAAAGAAATGGGAGTATGCCAAGGAGATACTGTAATACTAGATGGATATGAACTAGAATGGTACGAATAAAATTGTGTGCAATGCTGGAGCGTAGCGACTTCTTGTATAGGAAAAACTCGATTTTTCCTATACAAGAACAAATAAATAAAATTTTTTAAAACTTTTGTTTGACATTCTGTTGTTCGTATGATATTATGGAACAAAATAAAAAATAGGAGTGATGAAAATGGGAAGAAGACCATCAGAAATTAATAAAAGAGAAAAGGCAATACTAAAATTTATTGAAAAACAAATAATGACAGACGGATATCCACCATCAGTTAGAGAAATAGGAAAAGCAGTGGGATTAAGATCTACAGCAACAGTTCATGGGTATTTATCAAAACTTGAAGAAAAAGGATATATTAAAAAACAAGATAAAAAAGGAAGAACATTAAAACTATTAAAAGGAGCAGCAGGAGAAACAAAAATAAAATCAAGCAAAGATTTTTATACACAAAAAGAATTAGTAGAAGTCCCAATAATAGGTAAAATTACTGCAGGAGAGCCAATACTTGCAGTAGAAAATGTAACAGATACATTCCCTATACCAATAGACTTTGTAGGAAATTCTGAAAGCTTTATGCTAACAGTTAGAGGAGAAAGTATGATAGAAGCAGGTATATTAGACGGAGACTATATACTTGTAAAAAAACAAAACACAGCTCATAATGGAGAAATAGTAGTAGCACTAATTGGAGATGAAGCAACAGTAAAAACATTTTACAAAGAAAAAGACCATATACGTTTACAACCAGAAAACCCTACAATGGACCCTATAATAGTTCCAACATGCGAAATATTAGGAAAAGTAGCAGGAGTATTTAGAAAAATGTAAGTAATAAAGAATGGGAGATAAACTAATGAGTAGAAGAGCAAATAGATTAACAATAAAAAATAAAACTCTTAAAAAATTAATAATAGGCATATTAATAGCAATTATTGCACTAATAGCAATAATTGTAGTAGGTAATAATATACCAGAAAAGCAACCAGAAGGAATAAATTTAGTTATAAATAATAATAATGTAACAGAAAGACTAAAACAAGACATTAAAATAGAAGATAATGTTATATATATTTCTATGGAAGATGTAAAAAACTTTTTCGATAAATACATATATCAAGACGAAAATACAGGAAAGATAGTAACAACATATGAAAAAAAGATTGCCAGTTTAGAATTAGGAAATGAAACAATAGAAATAAATGGAGCAGAAAAAACAATATATGCACCAGCAAAAGAAGAAAATGGAACAATATATTTACCAATTTCAGAAATGGAAGATGTATATAATGTAGAAATAAATAATATACAAGAAACAAATATTATAACAATGGACTCTTTAGATAGAGAGCAAATAAAAGCATATACAACAAAAGATGTAAAAATAAATGGAAAAGCAAGGTCTCTATTTTCTGGCAAAGTAGAAACAGTGGAAAAGGGTAATTGGGTAATATATATAACAGAAACAGAAAAAGGATGGGCAAAAGTAAGAACACAAGATGGAAAAATAGGTTATGTAAAACCAAATAAATTAACTAATTTTGTAACAGAAAGAGAAGAAATGCAAGAAGAAAAACAAATAGAAGGAAAGGTTAACTTAGTTTGGGACTATTTTTCTGAGCATGCAACAGCACCAGATAGAAGCGGAGAAACAATAGATGGAGTAAATGTAGTATCACCTTCATTTTTCTATATAGATACAGAAGGGCAATTTAACGAAAATGTAGGAGACGAAGGAGTTCGTTATATAGAATGGGCACATTCAAATGGATATAAAGTTTGGCCAATGGTTTCAAACTCAGGAGCAGGAATTGACACAACATCACAGCTTATAAATGACTATAATGCAAGACAAGAATTAATAGAAAATATAGTAAATATGTGTATGCAATACGATTTAGATGGGATAAACATGGATTTTGAAAACATGTATCAAGATGATAAAGATGCATATTCTCGTTTATTAATAGAATTAGTGCCAAGACTTAAAGAAATAGGTTTAGTAACATCTGTTGATGTAACTGCACCAGATGGGTCAGAAACATGGTCTCTATGTTTTGATAGACATGTTTTAGGAGATGTTGCAGATTATATAATGTTTATGGCATATGACCAATATGGTACATCTAGTACAAAAGCTGGAACAACAGCAGGATTTAATTGGGTAGAAACAAATTTAAAGAAATTCTTAGAAACAGAAGAAATAGAATCAAACAAAATAGTACTAGGAGTTCCATTTTACACAAGATTATGGACAGAGCAAAACGGAGAAGTAGTAAGTAAAACAGTAAATATGAACTCTGTAGACGAAGTGTTACCAAGTGATGTAGCTAGAAATTGGGATGATAATTTAAAACAAGACTATGCAGAATACACAGAAGGAAATGCTGTTAAAAAAATGTGGATAGAAGACTTGCGCTCAATAGAAGCAAAAGTATCTTTAGTAAAACAATATAAATTAGGTGGAGTAGCAGCATGGGAAAAAGACAGAGAAACAGAAGGAACATGGGAAATAATAAAAAATGCGATACAATAACGATATCAAGAGCTCTCATTCAAGAGCTCTTTTGTGTTATACTAATTAGAAAGTAATACTTTCTAATTAGTATAAAAGTCGCTTTGCTCCAAAGTTGCACACAATTTTACTTACGTAAAATTGGCGCTTGAACAAAAAACAATGTTTGAAAGTAATAAAAAAAATATTGCCTCATATATATTAAGTGAGGTGATAACAATTAAAGTTTTTTATATAAAAAAAGATGACAAGCCTAGTAGGCTAAAAACAATTTTAAATTTAATTAAAGTAAATAATAATGAAATGATTTTGCCATATAATTTAAAACAAGAAAAAACACATATTATAGCAAAAAAGATAAATAAGATTTGCCAAAAGACAAATACAACAAATATAGTATTAGCTAAAGACCTAAAAACAAATGAAAATCTAATAAAAAGAATAAATAATTATAATTTACATATTTTTGATGGTAGATGGTTATTTGGTTATATGGCATATGAAACTATAGATTATATTATAAACAAGCTTAATAAGAAAAAAAGCGAAACAGAAATATCTATTCTTATAAATGTACCAACAAAAGAGGTACTTGAAACAATAAAAATTCTTGCAAAAGAATACAAAAGAATAAATATTATAACAAATCATATAGCAAAATTTAAAAGATTAGAAGAAAAATTATATAACAAAGATGGTATAATGATAGTTGTTTCAAATAACAAGAAAAGAAGTTTAGCAAATGCAGAAATAATATTAAATTTTGATTTTGTAAAAGAAAATTTAAATAAATATAATATCTATGATGAAGCTATTATTATAAATATTGAAGGAGATATGAAAATTAGTAAAAAAAGGTTTAATGGAATAAATGTAAATAGTTACGAGATTTCTTCTATACGAGAAAATGATAATTTTTCTGTAGATAAATTAAATACATATAGTTTAAAGGATTTAGTAGAAGCTGAGCTATATAGGGAAGATAGCTTTAAAAATATAAGACGAGATGTGCAAAAAGGAATGTACTGCATTAAGGAGTTATATGGCAAAAGTGGTGTGGTGTAAACAAAAATAGTGAATAGAGCAACCTAATAGAAATATTAAAAATTTATTAAAACTCTTCCTTTTTATAAAAAAGTATAATATAATATAGTCGTCAAGGAGGAAAAATCAATGTCAGATAATAATGAAATAAAAAGAAATCGTAATAAAAAAAGAAGTACACATAGTAAAGAACTAGAAAAAAGAAACACAAGTAAAACTAATACAGGAAAAAAGAAAAAAAGAACAAAATTTGGAGACAAGCATCCAAAACTAGCATTATTTATAAAAATAATGATTATATTAATATTACTACTAACAGTAGTGGGTTCAGGAATATTAGTAGGCTATGTTTTTGGCTTTTTTGGTGACGACTTTGATATATCAGAAGAAGAACTAAAAATTGCAGCTTCAAATTCTGTGGTAGTAGATAGTGAAGGAAATGTAATAGCAGATTTAAGTGGAGATGAAAGAAGAAAAATAGTAAGACTAGACCAAATGGCAGCATATCTTCCAAAAGCATATGTAGCAATAGAAGACGAAAGATTCTACAATCACCATGGTATAGACATAAAAAGAACAGGAGCAGCAATAGTTACATATGTATTTAATGCCGGAAAATCTGGATTTGGTGGAAGTACTATAACACAACAATTAGTAAAAAATATAACACAAGATACAGACAGGTCAATATTTAGAAAAGTAAAAGAATGGGCAAAAGCATACCAAGTAGAAAAAATATTAAATAAAGAAGAAATACTTGAGCTTTATTTAAATATACTATTTGTAGGTGGAAATAATTATGGAGTAGAATTAGGAGCACAATATTACTTTAATACAACAGCAGCAAACCTAAATTTAGCACAATGTGCATTTTTAGCAGGAATTAATAATTCACCAAATGCATATAATCCATATGACACAAGTGTAGACAATTCGGAAAAAATAAAAACAAGAACACTTACAGTTTTAAACAAAATGAAAGAATTAGGATATATAGAAAATGAGCAAGATTATAATGATGCAGTTGCACAGGTAGAAGCAGGGCTTACATTTACAAAAGGCGAAACAACAGGAAATGTATATTCTTACCACACAGATGCAGCAATTGCACAAGTAGTAGAACAGGTAGCAGAAGAAAAATCAATTTCTACACAGCTTGCAGAAAATTATGTATATAGTAGTGGCCTTACAATTTACACAACACAAGTATCATCAGTTCAATCAGCATTAGAAGCAGAATTTGCAAAAACAGATACATATGCAAGAAAATCTAAAAAGACCAAAGACGAAAATGGTGAATATGTACATAGCCAAGCAGCTATGGTAGTAATAGACCATACAACAGGATATGTAGTAGGAACAGTTGGAGGATTAGGAGACAAAACAGAATCAAGAGGATTAAATAGAGCTACACAATCTGTAAGACAAACAGGATCTTCTATGAAACCAATTGCAACAGTAGTTCCTGGCTTACAAGAAGGAATAATTACAGCAGCAACAACTTATGACGATTCAGAAACAGAATTTGCAGGAGGATATGCACCTAAAAATTATAATAAATTTAGAGGTGTAATAAGTGTAAGAGATGCATTAGAAACATCACAAAACATACCTTTTGTAAAAATAATGGCAGAACTAACACCACAAAAATCTATAGAATACTTAAAAAAGATGGGTGTTTCAACATTAGATGACACAAAAGATGCAGGTTTAGCAATGGCAATAGGAGGACTTACAAATGGTATAAGTCCACTAGAAATGGCAGCAGCATATGCTACTATTGCAAATGATGGAGTATATATAGAACCAACATTTTACACTAAAGTTACAGATGTAAATGGAGAAACAGTATTAGAACCAAAACAAAAAACAGAAACAGTAATGTCAAAATCTAATGCATATATTGCTAAAAACTTATTAACACAACCAGTAGTAGGCGCAAGTGGTACAGCAACATATTGTAAGGTGCAAGGAATGGATACAGCGGCAAAAACAGGAACAACAAATGACAACTATGATAGATGGTTGTGTGGATTTACACCATATTATACAGCAGCAACATGGTATGGATATGATGTAAATGAAGAAATAATATATAGTGGAAGAAACCCAGCAGGCTCATTATGGAGCAATGTTATGAAAAATATTCATACACCATTGCCAAATGCAAGTTTTGTAGTTCCAGAAGACATAGTTACAAAAGAAGTATGTACAATAACAGGAGGATTAGCAACAAGTAAATGTTCTTCTAAGCGTTCAGAAATATTTGTAAGTGGTACAGAACCAGCAGAATGTGAAGGACACTCAGGTTCATATACAATATGTACAGAATCAGGATTACTTGCAACCGAATTTTGTCCTAATACACAAAAGAAATATACAGGAACAGTATTACCAAAAGAACAATTAAATTTATGGGAAACAAAATCTTCTATAGGTAAAAATGGAAGTACAGCACCAACAGCAACATGTACAATCCATACAGCGCCTGCAGAACAACCAGAAGAACCAACAGCACCACAAGACTCACAAGGACCTGTAATAAAGTTAAATGGAAGTGCAACAATGACACTAACAGTAGGTGATACATTTACAGACCCAGGAGCTACAGCTTCAGACAATGTAGATGGAGATATAACAAGTAAAATTACCAAATCAGGCACAGTAGACACAAGTACACCAGGAACATATACTATAGTATACTCTGTAACAGACTCAGCAGGAAACAAAACAACTAAAAAGAGAACAGTTAGAGTTGTTGCAGGAGGCAGCTCAGGAGGAGAAGGAACTGGTGGCGAAGCCGGAGGAGAAACTGGTGGCGAAGGTAGCGAAGGCGGAGCACCAGTTACTCCACCAGCAGAATAATAAACTAAAAAGCAAATGTTGCCAAAGAATTGTGTTTTTGTCTAGGCAAACGAGCAAAAGCAAAGAGGCACACAAAGCAAATGTTGTGGCAGAATTAAATTTTGGCTAGGAGAATAACAAGAAAGCAAAAAACCACAAAGCAAATGTTGCCAAAGAATTGTGCTTTTGGCTAGGCAAACGAGCAAAAGCAAAGAGGCACACAACAAATGTTGTGGCAGAATTAAATTTTGGCTAGGAGAATAACAAGAAAGTAAAAAGCCACAAAGTAAATGTTGCCAAAGAATTGTGCTTTTGGCTAGGCAAACGAGCAAGAAAACCGGAGGCGTACTTTGTGTACGTCGAGGATTTGCGAAGCGAAGTTTAACAACGCCAAAACGCAATTATTTGGCAACTGTACTATTAGGAGGGAGAAGGATGGACATATACCTTTACAACACACTAACAAAGAAAAAAGAGCAATTCATACCATTAAACCCAAAAGAAGTAAAAATATACTCATGTGGCCCAACAGTATATAAAGATGCAACAATAGGAAACATGAGAACAAACATATTTCAAGACATACTAAGAAGAGTATTAAAATACAATGGGTATAAAATAAAACATGTAATGAACATAACAGATGTAGGGCACTTAGTATCAGATGCAGACGAAGGCGAAGACAAAATGTTAAAATCAGCAAGAGAAGAAAATAAAACACCACAAGAAATAGCTGAGCATTATACAAAATTATTTTTTGAAGATTTAAAAAGCCTAAACATAGAAACACCAGAAATAATTTGTAAAGCAACAGAACACATACCAGAAATGATAGAATATGTAAAAAAACTAATAGAAAATGGATATGCATATGAAACATCAACAGCAATATATTTTGATGTATCTAAACTAGATAAATATGGAATACTATCTGGAATAAATCTAGAAGAACAAAAAGCAGGAGCAAGAGTAGAAGTAGACAAAGAAAAGAAAAACCCATATGATTTTGCATTATGGATAAAAGCACCACAAAACCATATAATGAAATGGGATAGCCCATGGGGCAAATGTTACCCGGGCTGGCACATAGAATGTTCTGCAATGGGCCAAAAATATTTAGGAGAGCAATTTGACATACATACAGGAGGAATAGATTTAATACCAACACACCATGAAAACGAAATAGCACAAAGCAAAGGAGCATGTGGTAAAATACCAGCAAGATATTGGATGCATGGAGAATATCTTTTAATAAATGGAGGCAAAATGTCAAAAAGCTTAGGCAATGTATATTTATTAAAAGACATAATCCAAAAAGGATATAATCCACTAGTATACAAACTATTTAGTTATTCTTGTCACTACAGAAACAAGCTAAACTTTACATGGGAAGGAATAGAAGCTACATCAAAATCACTAGAAAGACTAAAAGATGGATACCAAAAACATCTAGAAGGAACAGACAATGTAGAAGAAGATGTAATAAATGTATATGAAGAAAAATTCCATAAAGCAATAAATGACGACTTAAATATGCCACTTGCCATGGGTACAGTTTGGGAAGTAGTAAGAGAAACGCGTAAGTCACCTAAATTTGCACAATTATTATTAAAATTTGATACAGTTTTAGGACTAAAAATAGACGAAAAAGAAGAAAAAAACAATACACAAATACCAGAAGAAATAATTAAACTTGCAGAAAAAAGACAACAAGCAAGACAAGAAAAAAACTGGGCAGAATCAGACAAAATAAGAGAAGAAATAGCACAAAAAGGCTATACAATAGAAGACACAAAAGATGGATATAAATTGAACAAAAAGTAAGAGAAGCATAAAAAAACGAGGTGGTCACAACACCTCGTTTTTTTATGCTTCTATACATTCAGTTTCTTTTTTGTTAAGCAAGCCCTTGTAATGTTTGTGATATTCATAAATTACAAAGCTCATTGTAGTCAAAAATGCAAGTGTATCTGAAGCAGGTCCTGCATGAAGAAGCCCATCAATTCCCCAAATATTAGATAATATTATAACAAGAGGAATTAAATATAAAATTTGTCTAGTCATATTTAGTAAAATTGCGGTTTTGAATTTTCCAACTGATTGGAAATAATTTGCACCAACAATTTGTAAACCAATAATAGGTAAAGCCATAAACCATACTTTTAATCCATTAGATGTAAAGTCTAGTAACTCTGGTTCACTATTAAATGCACGAGTAAGTTGAACTGAGAATAAGTTAATTACAATAAATCCGATTATCATAATAATTGTAGCAATTATCATACATAATTTAACTGTATTTACAATTCTAATTTTATTTTTAGCTCCATTATTATAAGCAATAATAGGTTGTGCACCTTGTACTAATCCAAGTACTGGAAGAATAAGAATTGTAGAAATACTATTTATAATACCCATACCAGAAACTGCAATATCTCCACCATGAACTATAAGTGATCTATTAATTACAATAGAAACTAAACTTCCTGCAACTTGAACTATAAAAGCAGAAATTCCTAAAGTAAAAATTCTTTTTGCAATATGTTTATCAATTTTCATATATTTTGCTTCTAATTTAAAAGTACAATTATTTCCTCTAAAATGTGCAATAACCCATATAGAAGAACACATTTGCCCAATAATAGTTGCCAAAGCAGCACCATACATACCCCAATGGAAACCATAAATAAATATTGGGTCTAAAATAATATTAATAATTGCACCTAAAAGCATAGTAGTCATAGAAGTTTTAGGATGACCATCTGCTCTAACAAAGTTATTTAAACCAAGTGATAGATTTTGAAATATTGCACCAATTAAAATTATAGAAATATATTGTTTAGAATATTCAAAAAGTTGCTCACTAGCACCTAAAAGTCTTATAACTGGGTCAGCAAAAATTAGTCCTAATATAGTCATAACAACTGCACTAATAATTAAAAGTGAAGTAGAAGTACCTAAAACTTTTCTAGCTTCTTGTTCTCTTTTTTCTCCTAAATATGTAGAAAATAAAATAGAACCACCAGTTCCAAATAAAACAGCAACACCCATTATAACAACATATATAGGGAATGTAATGCTTAAAGCTCCTATACCTAAAGAACCAACATCACTGCTGTTTCCTATAAAAATTCTATCAACCATATTGTAAATGGCATTAATAAGCATACCAACAATAGCAGGGATAGAATACTTTAATAATAACTTATGAATTCGTTGTGTACCTAATTCTTTTGTCTCATCCACAATATCATCTCCTTTGTAAAAATGTTTTTTCGCACAAATTCTATTATATACTTTTTTGAAAAAAATTGCAAGTAATATTGTGCAATTTTATATTTTATTGTATAATTGGTGGAAGAAAAAAATACATGTAATTTATAACATAAAGAAAAGAGGAAATAAAATGATAAATTTTAAAACAGAAATTGCAAATGCAATTTCAAAAGCAACTAATATAGAGCAAAAAGAAATAAAAAGCTATATAGAAGTACCAAAAGAAGCGGCAAATGGAGACTATGCACTACCATGTTTTAAACTAGCAAAAGTGCTAAAAAAAGCACCACAAGCCATAGCAACAGAAATAAAAGAAAAAATAGAAATAGATACAAATATAATACAAAAAATAGAAATAGTAGGAGGCTACTTAAATTTCTATATAAATCAAAATACATTAGCAAAAGAAGTATTAAAGCAAATAGCACAAGAAAAAGACTATGGTAAATCTACAATAGGAAATGGCAAAACAGTAGTAATAGACTATTCATCACCAAATATTGCAAAACCATTCCATATAGGGCATTTGCGTTCAACAGTAATAGGTGGAGCATTATATAAAATATATAAATACTTAGGTTATAACACGATAGGAATAAACCACTTAGGAGACTATGGAACACAATTTGGTAAAATGATAGAAGGCTACAAATTATGGGGAAGCGAATATAATATAGACGAAAACCCAATAGACCAATTAACCCAAATATATGTAAGAATAAATAACTTGTGTAAAGAAGACGAAGCAGTATTAGAAAGATGTAGAAACAACTTTAAAAAACTAGAAGAAGGGGATCCATACTGCACAGAATTATGGAACAAATTTAAAACATTAAGCTTACAAGAATTCCAAAAAATATATGACTTATTAGACATAAAATTTGACTCGTTAAATGGAGAAGCATTTTACTCTGACAAAATGCCAGAAGTAATAGAAATACTAGAAAAACAAGGCAAATTAGTAGACTCAGAAGGAGCAAAAGTAGTACAAATGCAAGACGAAAATATGCCTCCATGTATAATAATAAAATCAAATGGGTCAACAACATATGCAACAAGAGATTTAGCAGCAATACTATATAGAACAAGAACATATAATTTTGACAAAGCACTATATTTAGTATCATATGAGCAAACATTACATTTTAAACAAGTATTTGAAACAGCAAAATATTTAGGTATAGACGAAAAATACCTAAAAGGACTAGAACATGTAGCATTTGGAATGCTATTATTAAAAACAGGTAAAATGTCAACAAGAGAAGGAAATGTAATAAAACTAGAAGAGCTATTAAATGAAGCAATACAAAGAGCACAAAAAATAATAGACGAAAAAAATCCAAACTTAGAAAACAAAGAAGAAATAGCAAAAAAAGTAGGAATAGGAGCAGTAATATACAACGATTTAGCAAATAGCAGAATAAAAGACGAAATATTTGACTGGGACGAGATACTAAACTTTCAAGGAGAAACAGGACCATACATACAATATACATATGTACGAACAAAAAGTGTAATAGAAAAAGCAGGAAATATTCCAAATATAGATAGTATAGATGTTGCAATTTTAGAAGACGAAGAATCAAAACAAATATTAAAATTAATATATAATTTTGAAGACATATTAGTACAAGTAACAGAAAAAAATGAGCCATCAATACTTTCAAGATATTTAATAGACCTTTCAAAAGCATTTAGTACATTTTACAATAACTCAAAAATAATAGTAGAAGACCAAAAAATACAAGATGCAAGAGTATATTTAACATATGCGGTTGGAAAAATACTAAAAACAGGAGCAAACTTACTAGGAATAAAAATGCCAGACAAGATGTAGAAAATTGATAAAATTTGTTGACAACAAAAAACTAATAATATATATTATAAAAGTATTACCAAAGAAATAAGAAAGGATGATATAAAAAATGGGAAACAAAAGGTTAATAGTAGCCATAATAATTGTAATATTATTAATAGCAGCATTAATAGGAGGTTACTTATACCTACAAAACAGTACAAAACAAGCTAAAATACTACAAGAAGAAGCAACACAATTAGCACAATTAGACATAACAAAAGAAGACATAAATATGCAAACAAAAACAACAGGAAAATATGCAATAGTAGAAGAAACAGTTAAAAACTATATAAATGATGTAAAAAACATGTATAACGAAATGAATAACTATTGCAATGATGAAGCAATATCACAAATATTATCAGCAGAAAATATACAAGCAGATGACGAAGAACTAACAGTTGTAGAACAAAAAGTAAATGAATATGCAAGTAAACTAGAAGAATATAGAACAAAAGCAGAAACAATAACAGACGAAAATACTATAATGCAAAAAATAAATGAAAAAAACCTAAGTGATTACTATGTAGAAATATATAGAAGCATAATGCTTAACGAAGCTGTACAAGCAAATTTGAGCTCAACTAAAACACTAATAGAAGAAGCACAAGAGGAAGCATGGGCAAAAATAGAAGGATTAGAAGAGGTAGTAGAATTTTTGGCAGAAAACACAAGATATTGGGATATAGAAGACGGAAAAATTCAATTTACAAATGTAAACAAACTAACACAATACTATCAGCTTTTAAATGGCACAGTAGAATAAATGTAATTATGGTATAGAGGGATATAAGAAAACTATTTTACCAACTATATTTATAATCTTCTAATTAGTATAATATTAGACAGAGAAAGTTTTAACTTTCTCTGTTTTTCCCTTGAAAATGAAGCTAGATTATGCTAAAATAATAAAGTGTGTAATATGTAAACAATTTAAAAAGGATGTTGAAAATGGATAAAGCAAAATATATAGAATATTATTTCAATTCAAGTAAATATAATAAAGAAGAAATAATACAAAATTTAAACAAAGAAATAAAAAATTACCCAGGTAAAGAAGCAACAATTAATGTAGAATTAAACCAATGGGGTGTGTATGTAGCAAAACTTGCTTTTTATAATAAAAAAAGTATTTTTAATTTTACAAAAAATAAAACTAAATCAACAAAATTAAGAAAAAATAAAATAGGTAAAATAGAAAAATACCAAAATAGAACATATGGTGAATATAAAAATACTACAACATATAAGCCATGCAATTATTAAAAGGAGGAAGATTATGGAAGAGCAAATTAAAAAAATACAAGAAAACACAAGTAAATCAATAAAACAAGCACAAAGCAAACAAGAATTAAATGACATTAGGGTAAAAGTATTAGGAAAAAAGGGAGAATTGACACTTATTTTACGTTCTATGGGATCATTAAGTGCAGAAGAAAGACCAATAGTAGGAAATAAAGTAAATGAAGCAAAAAAAGAAATAGAAGAACTTATAACCCAAAAAGAAAAAGAACTAAAAATAAAAGAACTAGAAAAAAGACTAGAAACAGAAAATATAGATATAACAGAACCAAGCAAAAAAATAAATATAGGTTCAATTCATCCAATAACACAAATAATAGACCAAATAAAAGAAGTATTTTTAGGAATGGGGTATTCAATAGCAGATGGGCCAGAAGTAGAAACATCACATTATAACTTTGACCAGTTAAACACACCATCAGACCACCCAGCAAGAGATTTACAAGATACTTTTTATATTACAGAAGATGTTATATTAAGAACCCAAACATCACCTGTGCAAGCAAGGGTTATGGAAACACAAAAACCACCTATAAAAATAATTTGCCCAGGGGCAGTATATAGGTCAGATACATTAGATGCAACACACTCACCAGTGTTCCATCAAATAGAAGGATTAGTTGTAGATAAAAATATAACAATGACAGACTTAAAAGGAACATTAGAAATGTTTGCTAAAAAATGTTTAGGCGAAAACACAAAAATACGTTTCAGACCACATCACTTTCCATTTACAGAACCATCAGCAGAAGCAGATGTATCATGCTTTGTATGTGGAGGAAAAGGATGTAGAGTATGTAAACAAGAAGGTTGGATAGAACTATTAGGCTGTGGAATGGTACATCCAAATGTATTAAGAAATTGTGGTATAGACCCAGAAGTATATTCAGGCTTCGCATTTGGTTGTGGAGTAGAAAGAATTGCAATGGCAAAATTCGGCATAGATGATTTAAGATTGTTGTATGAGAATGATGTGCGCTTTTTAAAACAATTTTAATATAAAAAGAAAGAGGGTATAATATGAAAGCCAGTATAGAGTGGTTAAAAGAATATTCAGATATAGATGTAGAAGCAAAAGAACTAGGAGACATTCTTACAATGACAGGCTCTAAAGTAGAAACAATAGAATCAAAAGGAGAAAATATAAAAAATGTAGTTGTAGGAAAAATATTAGAAATAACAAAACATCCAGATGCAGACAAATTAGTAGTAACAAAAGTAGATATAGGTAATGAAAAACTACAAATAGTAACAGGTGCAAACAATATTAAAGTAAATGATATTGTGCCAATAGCAAAAGAAGGTTCAGAACTTCCAGGTGGAGTTAAAATAAAAAAAGGTAAATTACGTGGTATAGATTCTTGTGGAATGATGTGTTCTGTTGGAGAATTAGACTTAAGTATAGCAGAATACCCAGACCAAATAGAAGATGGAATAATGATTTTGCCAAAAGAATATGAAAAATTTTTAGGACAAAACATAGTAGATGTATTAGACTTAAAAGAAGATATTATAGACTTCGAAATAACACCAAATAGACCAGATTGTTTATCTATAGAAGGTCTAGGAAGAGAAACAGCAGTATCATTAAATAAAAAATTTAAAAATCCACGTAAAAACATAGACGAATTAAAAATAGAAAACAAAAAAGAAATAGAAGGTTTAAAAGTAGATATAACAGCACCAGACCTATGTTATAGATATATTGCAAGAATGGCTAAAAATGTAAAAATAGGTCCATCACCAAAATGGTTAGTAAGAAGACTAAAAGCTTGTGATGTGAGGTCAATAAATAATATAGTAGATATAACAAATTATGTTATGTTAGAAATGGGTCAACCAATGCATGCATTTGATATTAATTCAATTGCAGGAAAACACATAATTGTAAGACGCGCTAAACCACAAGAAAAAGTAACTACATTAGACGAGCAAGAAAGAATATTAGACGAAGATAATTTAGTTATAGCAGACGAAAACAAGGCAATAGCCATAGCAGGTGTAATGGGAGGCTTAAACTCAGAAATAGAAAGTGATACACAAACAATAGTATTTGAATCTGCAGTATTTAATGGAGGGTCAGTTAGAAAAACAGCTAAAAAAGTAGGTTTAAGAACAGAAGCATCTAGTAGATATGAAAAAGGCCTATCACCAGAAAATGCAGAAAGAGCAGTAAATAGAGCAATAGAACTTGTAGAGCTTTTAGGAGCAGGAGAAGTTGTAGATGGTAAAATAGATGTATATCCAACAAAGCAAAAAATAAACAAAATTCCATTTAATCCAGAAAAAATTAATAATTTATTAGGAACTAATATTTCTAAAAAAGATATGATAGACATTTTAGAAAAATTAGAAATAAAAGTAGAAAACAACACAGTTATTCCGCCATATTTTAGACAAGATATAGAGCAAGAAGCGGATGTAGCAGAAGAAATAGCAAGATTTTATGGATATGATAAGTTAGATACAACATTAGCAAATGGAGAAACAACAATAGGATTATTAACAAAACAACAAAAAATAGAAGAAGAAATAAAAAATATATTAGTACATCTAGGACTTTCAGAAATTTATACATATGGATTTATAAATGATAATGACTTAGACAAAATAAACACACCTAAAAATAGCGAATTAAGAAAACAAACAATAAAAATAAAAAATCCATTAAGTGAAGACTATCAGGTTATGAGAACAACAACAGTTCCAAGTATGTTAAGCACAGTTGCAACAAATATGAACAAGAAAAACGAAAATGTTGCTTTATTTGACATTTCTAGAACATATAAAAACATAGACCAAGCAATAGAAAATGGTCAAGTGCCATTAGAAGAAAAAATACTAACAATAGGTATGTATGGAAATAATATAGACTTTTACTCATTTAAAGGAATTATAGAAAATGTACTAGAAGTAACAAATATAAATAAATACGAAATAGAAAAAGAACAAAAAAATACAATATATCACCAAGGAAGAACAGCAAACATAAAAGTAGGAAAAGACATAATTGCAACATTTGGAGAAGTTCATCCAATAGTATTAGATAATTTTAGTATAAATAAAAGAGTATATTTAGCAGAAATAAACATAGACAAAATTACAACATACTCAAAAGAAAATAAAAAATATGAAGAAGTTGCAAAATTCCCAGCAGTAGAAAGAGATATAGCAATAACAGTTGACGAAAACATTGAAGTTGGAGAAATAGAAAAAATAATTGCAAAAAAAGCAAAGAAAATACTAGAAAGTGCCAAATTATTTGACATTTATAGAAATGAAAAACTTGGAGCAAACAAAAAAAGTGTTGCATATAGTTTAATATTTAGAGATAAAAAGAAAACATTAAATGATGACGAGATAAATAAACTAATGCAAGAAATATTAAAAGAATTAGAAGAAAAATTGGGTGCAGAACTAAGAAAATAGTAATTAATATGAGGTATAAATATGATAAGAGATGGATTTGAACCAAATAAAATGTATCCAGTAATTTATGATTTGCCTAGCCCAGTACGACATATTAACAAGAAAAAAGTAATTATTATAATTGCTATATTAATTATACTCTTAATTATGTACTTTATATTTAAAAAGCCAACAGTTTTTATAAATGGAGAAAAGGTAGAAAAAGTTTCATATAAAACCGAGTTTGTAGATAAAGGAATAACAGCAATTTATCATTTTAAAAACATAACAAATGAAGTTATAGTAACAAACAATGTTAATACAAACAATTTAGGTGAATATGAGATTGTGTATAAAATACCATATTGGTTTGGTACATACACCTATAAACGACAAGTTAAAGTAATAGACGATATAAGTCCAGAAATACAATTACAAGGTGATACAGAATATAAAGTATCATATAAAAAAGAATATCAAGAACCAGGCTATGCAGCAATAGATAATTATGACGGAGATATTACAGAAAAAGTAGAAGTAAATACCAAAGATATAAGTCCATCTGAAAAAGAATATTATTATAGTGTCTCAGATAGTAACGGAAATAAACAACAAGTAAAGAGAAAGGTTATCTTTATAGATGACATACCACCTAAAGTTGAGATAAATGGTGAAGGAACTATTTTTTTGAATGTAGGAGACACATATGAAGAGCAAGGAGCAACAGCTATAGATGAAAAGGATGGAGAATTAACAGAAAAGTTAGAAATAACAAGCAATGTAGATACCAACCAAGTTGGTACATATGTAGTAAGATATAGTGTGCCAGACAATAGTGGTAATATTGGAATAGCAGATAGAGAAATAGTTGTGGGTGGACCAGGAAGAGCTTGTATGAAAATTGGTACACCTAAAACAATATATTTAACATTTGATGACGGACCTAGTGCTCATTTAACACCAGCAATTTTGGATATATTACGAGAAAATAATATAAAAGCAACATTTTTTATATTAGATTATGGAGCAAATACAGAGCCTTTAGTTAAACAAATTGTAGAAGAAGGTCATTCAATTGGAATACATAGTGCTTCACATGATTATAAAGTTGCATATGCTAATCCAGAGGCATATTTAAGTGGTATTGATTATATGAAAGAAAAAATCAAGTCATCTACAGGTGTGGAAACAAATTTAATTAGATTTCCAGGAGGAAGTTCTAATACAATAAGCAGAAAATACTGTCCAGGAGTAATGACAGCTTTAGTTAACGAAACAGTAAATAGAGGATACAGATATTTTGACTGGAATGTTATGTCAGGAGATTCTGGTGATACGCAAACTGCAGAAGAAGTTTATAATAATGTTACAAATGGGTTACGAGATACTATATCAAATGTTATATTAATGCATGACTTTAATGGCAATAATAAAACATTAGAGGCATTGCCAAGTATAATAAAATATGCATTAGACAATGGCTATACTTTTGAAAAAATTACTAATAAAACACCTATGGTAACTCAAAATGTACAAAACTAAAACAGAACCTATGAGCCTTTTAGCTTATAGGTTCTGTTTATACTAATCCGAAAGTAATACTTTCGGATTAGTATAAAAGTCGCTACGCTCCAATGTTGCATACATAATTAACAAAAAGTTCACACAAATAACATTGACAAAAAACAAAAATTAACATATATTTATAATTATGGCTAAAAATTTATAAAACATAGTATAAAATCAATTAAAGGAAGGAGATAAAAATGTTAAAACTATTTAGTTATTTACGCGGTTCATTAACAACTGTAATTATAATTGTGTTACTTTTATGTGTCCAAGCTATGGCAGATTTAGCACTTCCAGATTTTACTTCTAAAATAGTAAATACAGGTATACAATCTGGTGGAATAGAAAACCAAGCTCCAGAAGTAATACGAGAAAGTCAAATGGAAAATTTGCTTATTTTTACAGAAGATGATGACCAAATTTTAGAAGATTATACATTAATTTCTAAAGATAATTTAGACCAAAAAGATTATGAAAAATATGTAGAAGATTATCCAGAGCTTGCAAATCAAAATTTATATTTACAAAACAAATTAAAAGCCAATGAACAAGAAGAGTTAAATTCATTAATAGAAAAACCATTAATAATGTTGTCTTATATACAAAATGAAGAAACAGCAAATGCTTTAAAACAACAAATTTTAGAAAATGTACCAGCAAGTCAGAGTTTTTATTTTACTAATTTAAGCTTAATAGAAATAATAAAATCACTTCCAGAAAATACATTAAACCAAATGCTTGGAGAATATAAAACCAAGGTAGATCAAATGCAAGATACTATATTAGACCAAGCTGCAATTTCGGCTGTTAAAACAGAATATCAAGCAATAGGTGTAAATTTAGACAATTTACAAAATGGCTATATAGTAAAAAAAGGATTACAAATGCTAGGTGTTGCATTAATTAGTATGACAACTGCAGTTATAATTATTTTATTATCTGCAAGAATAGCAGCAAGACTTGGTAAAATACTAAGAAATAAAGTATTTAAAAAAGTTTTAAGTTTTTCAACAAAAGAGTTTTCGGAATTTTCTGTTGCTTCACTTATAACTCGTAATACAAATGATATACAACAAATACAAATGTTAATTGTAATATTATTTAGAGTTGTGGTTTATTCGCCAATAATGGGCATAGGTGGTTTTGTAAAAGTATTAAACCAAGGTGATTCGTCAATGGCATGGATTATTGGTTTAGCCGTTTTAGCTATAATGTTTATAGTAGGAACATTGTTTATGATTACAATGCCTAAGTTTAAAAAGTTACAAGAATTAACAGATAAAATAAATCAAGTTGCAAGAGAAATATTAACAGGATTGCCAGTTATAAGAGCTTTTAATACAGAAAAGAAAGAAGAAGCTCGTTTTGATGTAGCAAATAAAAATTTAATGAAAACAAATGTATTTGTAAATAGAACAATGAGTATTATGATGCCTGGTATGATGTTTGTTATGAACTCTGTAATGATACTTATTGTATGGTTTGGCGGTAAAAATGTAGATAGTGGAGTTATACAAGTAGGAGATATGATGGCATTTATACAATATACAATGTATATTGTAATGAGCTTTTTAATGATTTCTATGGTATCTATAATGCTTCCTAGAGCTCAAGTTTCTGCTAAAAGAATAAATGAAGTATTAGATACTAAGCTATCTATAGAAGACCCAGAAAATCCTAAAAAGTTTGATGAGACAAAAAAAGGTTTAGTAGAATTTAAAAATGTATCATTTAGGTATCCAGATGCAGATGAAGAAATATTACATGACATAGATTTTACAGCAGAGCCTGGAAAAACTACTGCAATTATAGGAAGTACTGGTAGTGGCAAATCTACTATAATCAATCTTTTGCCTAGATTTTATGATGTAACAGAAGGAGAACTTTGTGTAGATGGTGTTAATGTAAAAGAAGTAAGGCAAAAAGACTTAAGAGACATTATAGGAATAGTGCCTCAAAAGGGTATGCTATTTTCTGGTACAATAGAGTCAAATATAAAATATGCAGATGAAAATATGTCAGACGAAAAAATGATACAAGCAGCAGAAATTGCACAAGCAACAGAGTTTATAAGCAAAAAGCCAAAAGGATATAAAGACGAAATAGCTCAAGGTGGTAGCAATGTATCTGGTGGGCAAAAACAACGTCTAGCTATTGCAAGAGCTATAGCTAAAGACCCAGAAATATTTATATTTGACGATAGTTTTTCTGCATTAGATTTAAAAACAGATGCACAGCTTAGAGAAGCATTGGCTACAAAAACAAAAAATAAAACAGTAATTATAGTAGCACAAAGAATTAGTACAATATTAAATGCAGATAAAATTGTAGTATTAGACGAAGGTAGTATAGTAGGGATAGGTACACACAAAGAATTAATGGAAACAAACGAAACATATAGAACAATAGCTTTATCACAAATGTCAGAAGAAGAATTAAAGCAAGAAGGGAGTGATAAATAATGCCAAGAGGAGGAATGAGACCAGGAGGACCTGGACCAGGAGGAACAGTAGAAAAAGCAAAAGATTTTAAAGGAACTGTAAAAAGATTGTTAAAAGAATATGTGTTAGATTATAAATTTGCATTAATTATTGTTTTTATATTTGCTGTAGGAAGTACAATATTTAATGTTGTAGGTCCTAAAATATTAGGTAATGCTACAACAGAAATTTATACAGGTATAGTTAGTAAAATTTCTGGTGGAAGCGGAATAAATTTTGAAAATATTGCAAATATTCTAATAACACTTTTAGGTTTATATATTGCTAGTGCAACATTTGGTATAGTTCAAGGTTTTACAATGACAGGTGTTGCCCAAAAAATAACATATAGATTGCGTAATGATTTAGCTGTAAAAATAGGAAAACTTCCTATGAAGTATTTTGATAAAAAAACAAATGGAGAGGTTTTATCTATTGTAACAAATGATATAGACACATTAAGTCAAAACTTAAACCAAAGTATTACACAAATTATAACAGCAGTTTGTACATTAGTAGGTATTTTATATATGATGCTTTCTATAAGTATTACAATGACATTAGTTTCTCTTATAATTTTACCTATTACAGTTGTTATAGTTAGATTTGTTGTTAAAAAATCTCAAAAATACTTTACAGCACAACAAGATTATTTAGGACATGTAAACGGTCAAGTAGAAGAGATGTATGGTGGGCATAATATAGTAAAAGCATTTAATGGTGAACAAAAGGCAATAGAAAATTTTGAAAAAGAAAACGAAATATTATATAGGTCTGCATGGAGATCACAATTTTTATCTGGACTTATGCATCCAATAATGAATTTTATTGGTAATGTAGGATATGTTGGTGTTGCAATTTTAGGAGGAATTTTAGCAGCACAAGGTAGAATTACTGTTGGTAATATACAAAGTTTTATACAATATAATAAGCAATTTACACAACCTATAAATCAAATTACACAAGTTTCAAGTATGTTACAATCAATGGTTGCAGCAGCAGAGAGAATATTTGAATTTTTAAGTGAAGAAGAAGAGAAAAACACAGTAGAAAATCCAAAGAGTGTAAAAGGATTAAAAGGTAATGTTACATTTGAACATGTAAATTTTGGCTATGACGAAAATAAAACAATAATACATGATTTTAATGTAAGTGTTAAAGATGGACAAAAAGTAGCAATTGTAGGCCCTACAGGTGCAGGAAAAACAACAATGGTAAATCTTCTTATGAGATTTTACAAATTAAATAAAGGAAGAATTTTGTTAGATGGAATTGATATAGAAGAATTTGACAAAGGAGAGTATCGTAAAAAATTTGGTATGGTTCTGCAAGATACTTGGTTATTTGCAGGAACAATAGAAGAAAATATAAAATATGGAAAAGAAGATGCAACTAAAAATGATGTAATAAAAGCCGCAAAAGCTGCATATGTACATCACTTTATAAAAACAATGCCAAATGGATATGAGTCTTATATAAATGAAGAGTCAAGTAATATTTCTGCAGGGCAAAAACAGTTACTTACAATAGCAAGGGTAATTTTAGCAGACCCAGAAATATTAATACTAGATGAAGCAACAAGTTCAATAGATACAAGAACAGAGCAATTAATACAAGATGCAATGGATAATTTAATGAAAGGAAGAACAAGCTTTATAATAGCACATAGATTATCAACAATAAAAAATGCAGATATAATATTAGTAATGCGTGATGGAGATATAGTAGAGCAAGGAAACCATGAAGAACTACTTGCTAAAGGCGGCTTCTACGCAGAACTATATAACAGTCAATTCGGCGAACAAGAAGAAGGTGTCCTGAAATAGGAGCCCAAGAAACAAAAAATCCAGCTCGATAAGAGTTGGATTTTTTGTTTTAAAAACTCTGTTATATTTTTTGATAAAGAAACAGCTTTCACCATCGCTATT
>CALXAW010000006.1 GCA_944386375.1 uncultured Clostridia bacterium | reverse complement strand
TCTCTAATTTCCCCCTATTCCCTACTATTAGCCATAGCCATTGTTCTAACTTTGTTTCTGCTCCTGGATTCTTTTTTTGCAATGCTTTTTCTTTAGTTTATTTTATATTTTTTTCTTTTGTATTTTGATGTTTTTAGACATCACCTCCATTTTCGTAAAATTACTTTTAGATAGATTGTTTAAAAGAATCTAAATAAAGTGAAACAATATTTTTTGCCTTGCCTAGGTTGTATTTGATAGTACTGAAATTGTACTGTTAATTAATACATCACAATATTTATGTAAACGTCAATAGCCAAGCTTACATTTTTTGTCAAAAAATTGGCACGCGAACAAATACGCGATGTGTAACTATGCTAAAATATTAAAATATCTTAATCACATCGCTTTTGTTCTTGTATAGGAAAAATCAATTTTTCCTATACAAGAAGTCGCTTCGCTCCACCGTTGCACACAATTTTACTTCGTAAAATTGGCGCGCGAACAAATACGTGATGTGTAACTATGCTAAAATATTAAAATATCTTAATCACATCGCTTTTGTTCTTATTCTGCTTTTATTTCTTGTAGCTCTTCTGCTTCTCTTTTTTTGCTTTTAAATTCTATATAATCTAATACTATTATTTTTAATGCTGCAGCTATTGGTACTGCTAAAAACATTCCTATTACTCCAAAGTATGCTCCACCTAATGTTACAGCAACTATAACAAGCAATGGACTAATTTTTAGTGAGTTGCCTAGTATTTTTGGGTTAATTATATTTGCATCTATCTGTTGTAAAATAATTACTACTATTGCCATCCAGATTGCTTGGCTTAGGCCTCCTGTTATTATAGTAATTAATACAGAAATACATACAGCAATTATTGCCCCAAAATATGGTATCATATTAAATAGACCAATAATAAATCCTAGCAATGGTGCATATTTTACACCCATTATACTCATTGCAATTGTTGCTAAAATACCAATTATGATTGCATCTAAAAATTGGCTAGATAAAAACTTGAAAAATATTTGGTTTGTGCTATTAAAATATTTTCCTAAGTTTTTAAATGTTCTTTTCTTAAACATTGCTCCTGCTAGTTTTTTTACAAAAGAAACTATTTCTCCTCTTTCTATTAATAAATATACAGAAACTACTATTGCAACAAATATATTTATTACACTAGAAAATACACTTAATATTCCTTTTGCATATTGTGTGATATCTCCTACATTAATATATTTGGTTAGGTCTATATTTTTAACTTCGTCAATTAGTTTTTTTACATTATCACTTTTAAGTACAGAATCTTCTGGTAAGTTATTAAATCTTTCCATTGTTGTTACATAATAACCTTGTAAGTTATTTGCCAGTTCTACTACACTATTTAATATAACTGGTAATATAACATTTACTACTACTACTATTACTATAATGGCAATTAGGTATACTGTTAATATGCTTAAAAAACGTGCCCTATTTTTTATTATTTTAAATTTTGCTTTACCATAAAAACTTTCTACACTTCTAGCTGGTATATATAATAAATATGCTATTAGCAAACCTGCTAAAAATGGAGCTATAACACTCATAAAGTTTCCTAAAAAGTCTAATACATCACCAAAACTATCTAATGTTTTATATACTGCAATTACTGCTACTGCAAATAAAAACCAGTATAACCATTTTGTCCAATTTCTTTTTATGTCTTGCATGCAATTTCTCCTTTCTTACATTTATATTTTTATTTCTAATTCTACTGGGCAATGGTCACTTCCATATACCTCTGAATGTATTGCCGCTTCTTGTATTCTATCTTTAATGTCTTTAGATACAATAAAATAGTCTATTCTCCACCCTACGTTTTTTTCTCTTGCTCTTCCCATATATGACCACCAACTATATGCATTTTCTTTATCTGGATATAAGTACCTAAATGTATCTATAAAACCTGCTGATAAAAGTTCGGTCATTTTTTCTCTTTCTTCATCTGTAAATCCTGCATTTCTTCTGTTTGTTTTTGGGTTTTTTAGGTCTATTTCTTTATGTGCTACATTTAAGTCTCCACACATTATTACTGGTTTTGTTTTATTTAGGTTTAGTAAATAATTTCGTATTTCGTTTTCCCATACCATTCTGTATTCAAGTCTTTCTAGCTCTCTTTTAGAATTTGGTGTGTATATATCTACCATATAAAAGTTTTCAAATTCTAATGTTATTACTCTTCCTTCTTTGTCGTGTTCTTCTATTCCTATTCCATATTTTACATTTATAGGTTTTTTCTTTGTAAATATTGCTGTTCCAGAATAGCCTCTTTTTTCTGCACTATTCCAATAGCTTGTGTATCCTTCAAATTCTAATTCTACTTGCCCTTCTTGGCATTTTGTTTCTTGCACACAAAATATATCTGCATCTATTTTATTAAAAAAATCTTTAAATCCTTTTGTTATACATGCACGTATTCCATTTACATTCCACGATATTAGTTTCATATATTTTTCCTTTCTTTAAAAATTCTATAGTATTATATCATGTATTACATTATAAGTAAAGAATAATAGTTTTATTTTATGTAAATTTAGCTCATTTTCCTACTTTTTTTACTTTTAGTTATATTTTTTGTAGTTTTTCTACAACTTGTTTTAGATCTTTTATAAAATCTATTTTTTTACTTTCATCTCTTAACAATGCTGCTGGATGCCATGTTGGCATATATAGTATTTTCTTTTTTTCTACCCAATTTCCTCTTGCTTTTGTTATCTGATATTCTTCTCCCAATATGTTTTTTAATGCTACGCTTCCTAATAATACTATAACTTTTGGGTTTACTAGCACTACTTGGTTTCTTAAGTAATTTATACATGCTTGTGCCTCGTCTTTTTCTGGGTTTCTATTTTTTGGTGGTCTACATTTTACTATATTTGCTATATATACTTCTTCTCTTTTTATCCCTACTATATCAAATGCCATGTTCATAAGCTTTCCTGCTCTTCCTACAAATGGCTCTCCTTGTCTATCCTCGTCAGCCCCAGGTCCTTCCCCTATAAACATTAGCTCTGCATCTTTGTTTCCTGTTCCAAATACAATATTTGTCCTACCTCTGCATAGCTTGCATTTATTACAATTAATTATTGACTTTTCTAATTCTTCCCAATTTTGGTACATTTTATTACTATATTCCTCCATTATATTTTTATTAAAGCCTATGCATATAGGTGCATAGGCTTTGGTGCGCCTGGAGGGATTCGAACCCCCGACCTCCCGGTTCGTAGCCGAACGCTCTATCCAACTAAGCTACAAGCGCATTACTTTTTTATTATACTTCATTTATTTTAATTTTTCAATACATTTATTAATTAAAGTTGATTTTTTTTGGATAATTATAGAAAATGTTATGTAAATATGCTATAATATATACATAAGTTATATACTTTTGTAAAAATTTTTCTATTACTTATAATTAAGGAGGAAAATCTCATGAAAAAACAGACAAAATTCAAAAATATAATTCAGGAGGTGATAAATCTCATTATTAAATTCTTTAAACCTTATGGTTTGTCTGATGAGCTTCTTACTATTCCCGAAAATGTAAAGCGGATGGGATTTAAAGTAGGTTTTATGCAGCTAGGAATTACTATAATTGCCCTTGTTTTTGCATTTATGCTCAAAATAACAAACTTGATGATTGAATATAGGTTAATTTTGCTTGGAATGCTATTTTTTATGTTGTACCGTGGACAGCAGGTTGTAGAAAAAGCATTTAACCTTTTTGAAAGTTCTGAAATCCAAAAATTTAGTCTTATTTTCGAAGACGAAATTGTATTTAGAGGTAGTCAAATTATTGGAAAAACGTCAAACAAGGTTTTAAAGTATGATTCAGCAAATAAGTTGTATAAAATAATGAGCAATGAATCTGCATTAAATACTATTAAGAACTATTTAGAAAATCTATGGAAGCAAAAAATCCAGCATACTTTTGATGTGTTTAAAATAATTAGTGTATTAATTATGCTAGTTGTAGCCATCTTAACTAACACAATCATTAACCAAGCTGTTTTTATCCCTCTTATTTTCGTTTTTGTGATTATCTCTTTTGTTAGCTCAGCGTATATTAATTTAAATAGAGATGCATATTATAAGAAACACAGAGAGTACAATAATGAACAGTCTTTGATAGTTAATGATTTGCTCCGAGTACCTGTAATTGTCAAAAATGACTTAGATATGCGAATCAACAAATTCCAAAAACTGGTCATTGCAAGCAATGAAAATGTTACAGACCTACACAAAAAGATAAATTTGTCACAATTGTTTGTAACAATAATGGAAGCAGTTAGTCAGTACGGAATTATAATATTCTATCTGTTAGAAGTTGAATGGAACAGTATAAGTTTAGCAACTATAACAGAAATTACTGCGACACTTCTTATTGTTGAAACTGCATTAGGACAGATTCGTAGCATTGCTGATACTTTGGATAATCACAACGAAAGAATTACAATACTAGAAAAGGAAGAAGAAGATATGTCTTTAATTTTGGATGTATATAATATTGAAACTACAAGAGCATCAGAGCCCAAAAATATTAAAGATATAGATATTATTCCATTTTCAATTCGCTATTTTGAAGAGTCCGAAAATGACAAGCCCTTTACATTGCTATCCAAAGAACCTATACACATTAATGAAGGAGAGGTCGTCATTCTGTATGGAGCATCTGGTAGCGGAAAATCGACATTTATGAAAATGTTAACTGGAAGAATTAGATTGGAGAAAAGTACAGAAATACCTTCAACATCTAGATTTTTATTTTATGATGAAAAATTGAAGTTAGGTTCTCTTAGTATTTTTGAAGAATTGTTCTGTTGCGAAGAAAATCCAGACCTTGATAAAATGCAATTGATTTTAGAAAATCTCCATTTGTGGAATGAAATTAAGTCTAATTGCTTTGATGTATGGAAATGGATGCATGAAAAACAATTCGAACAGTCTCTATCTAATGGGCAAAAACAGCGACTTATTCTTGCAAAGATATTGTATTGGTTAGATTACGATGTTGATGTAATTGTCTTAGATGAATGTACATCTGGTCTTGACGATAAGGCAGAATCTGATTCGGCTGATGCAGAAAGAATTTTAGAGTACATTGTAAGATATGCTAACAGTGATAAAAAACGTATTGTTATTATTTCAACACATCAAAACATTGATGGTTTTAAGCAAAACCTTGCTAATGAGTTTACATTTAGGAACTTTCAATTTACAAAAGATATGGAATGTAATTTAATAAAAGAGATTTAACACATGGAAGTTACTGTTTTTTCGAAAAGGAAGGTGTAATTCACCTTCCTTTTATATATTTAATAAAAACAAAAGCGATGTGATTAAACTTTTTTTAACATTTTAGTATAATTACACATAGCTTATTTGTGTTCATTGTTGGAGCATGTTCAATTAATGTTGGAAATGGATATACGAGAATTGATGGAGATATTAAATAAATTCATTGGATATATGATGATGGACATAAAGAACCTGTACAAAAAAATAATGCAAAATAATATTAATTGCATTATTTTTTGAATACAGTTCATAACTGTTCACAACTGTTCATAGTCGACGCGAAAAATTGCATAGCAATTTTTCTGTGCAATGTTGTTTTTTACTGAATAGGAAAAAGCGATTTTTCCTATTCAATAAAAAAAGGCTTGAAACCTAGTTGTTTCAAGTCTTTCAAGAATATTTTTCTTTTGGTCGAGGTGACAGGGATCGAACCTGCGACCTCATGGTCCCAAACCACGCGCGCTACCAACTGCGCTACACCTCGATTTATAACGTACTTATATAATATAGCATAAAAAAAATGTTTTTGCAATACTTTTTCATAATTTTTTCGAGGTTTGTTAATTTTTTATACTTTAATAAAGCATTCTGTTTTATAATTAAATTTGTCATGCTCCTTTGTTCTTAAACAACCTGACCATTTTATCGTCTAGTCTATTTATAGTTTTAGCACATTTGACTAATTCTTTAGAAACGTTTTCATTTAGTTCTCCATTTGGCTTATATTTAATTTTATGCTCTAAGCTTGCCCAAAAGTCCATTGCTAAACTACGAATTTGAATTTCTAGCTTAACATTACTTATTTCTTCATTAATGTATACTGGGATTTTAACAATCATATGATAGCTTGTATAGCCACTTTTTTTAGGATGTTTTATATAATCTTTTTCTTTAATTATTTCAATATCATTAAATTCCTTTATATAATTTATAACTGTATAAATATTACTTTTTAATGGACAAATTATCCTTATACCTGCGATGTCATTAATGTTAGCTATCATATTTTTATATGTAATGTCTAAATTGTCTTTTTGCATTTTTTTCAAAATGCTTTCAGGTGACTTGATTCTAGACATAACATGATTTATAGAATCATGTTCTTTTAGATATTCATAGTCATATCTAATAATGTCAATTTTGTTTTCCATTATTTTTAATGCTTTAGAATATAAATACATAATATCTCTAAATTTTTCATTATTTATATCTATTTTATCATCTAAATCTTCAAATTTTGAAATTTTTATAGTTATCACTCCACTTTCATATATTACATTTTGTATTATATAATTAAAGTATGTTTAAAATATTGCTTAATTGTGTTTTTTTGATGTTGGAGCGTAGAGACTTTTATACAATAGGAAACAATATGAAACTTTAAGTTACGCAACTCAAAGTGAAAATAACTATTAAACATTTTTATTTTCAAAGGAAAGTATTACTTTCCTATTATATAATACATGTACTCTAAAATGTTGATAATTACTAAATTACATATATACCTTTTTGTTTATATTTATTCGTTTACTTTTATTTTGTTTAATAATTTTTCAATAACTTCTTTGTTTTCTCCGTTATCTTGCTTTAACAGATTATGTAGTAATTTATTGGTGTTTTTACTTTGTGGTAGCATGTAGCCCGCTTCTCTTACTATATCTTCTGTCATTACTTTATTTGCATGTATTAATGCTTTTAGTAAACGCTTTTCTTCTTCTGTTTTTGCGTTTTCTAATTGATATTTTAGTATTTTTATTTGCTCTATTTTGCTATTTGCTATTTTAAACAATTCATCTACTACTGGTTTTGATTTTTTTTGCTGTGCTGGCATTTTGTTTGGTACCATTGTAATTGCATGTGATGGGCATGCTCTACTACATGCTCCACAACCTATACATTTTTCAAAATCTATTTGACCATTTTCTGTATCACTTGCTCCTGTTGGACATACAAATAAGCATAAGCAGTCTTTTGTACATAATTTTATATTTCTATATGCATGTTCTTTTTCCATATTATTTTACCTCCAATATTTTTAAATTTGGTACTTTACATATTGGACATACTTCTGGCGGTACATCTCCTATGTATACAAAACCACATATGTCACATACCCAGATTTTTGTGTTTTTTAATTGTTCTATTCCGTTTTTTTCTATATTTGCAAGTATTGCTTTCATCATATTTGTAGATTTTGTTGCCCAAGTTATTATTCTTTTTGCTCCTCTATCTTCATATTTATCTGCAATATTTATTGCTTTGTCTAAATTTTGAATATCGTTTTCCACTTTTTGTGATATATCTGTTAATATTCCTTCTGTTACTTCTTCTTTTTCTTCGTAATATTTTGCAAGTTTAGAAAATAGTTCTTGTTCTTCTTCTAAATATTGCATTTTGCAACCTCTTGCTAAGTTAGAACATATTAATGATATTTCATAATTTGATAATTCTCTTAAATCTTCTGCTTCTTGTTCTGTTTTATTTAACTCTTCTGTTTGTATTGTATTGTTTTCTTCTTTTTTATTCTCTTCTTTTACTTCCTCAAATAATGCTTTTGGTGCTCCACATAGTGGGCATTTCCAGTCACTTGGCAAATCTTCAAACTTTACCCCCTCAACTGCTTCGTCATATATATAACCACATATTGAACAACGGTATCTTTTCAATTTATTCACCCTTTCTCTTAATTAATTTGTCTATATTTTAATTTATTTATCGTATGTTGTCAAATGGCATAACCAAAGTGATATTACTTTGGTTATGCCATTATAAATTCTAATTATATTTATACTAATTACAAAATTATACTTTCTAATTAGCATAAAGGTCACTATTTTATAATGTTTTTTAATCTTAGTGCATTTAAGATTACTGTTATACTGCTAAATACCATTGCTAAACTTGCAATCATTGGATTTATTGTTATTCCAATTCCGGCAAATACTCCAATTGCTACTGGTATCATTAAACAGTTATAGAAAAATGCCCAAAACAGATTTTGTTTTATATTTCTTACTGTTTTTTTGCTTATATGTATTAAATTTAAAATACTATTTAGATCATTTTTTGTTAGTATAACATCTGATGAATCCATTGCTATATCTGTTCCGCTATTTACACTTACTCCAATATCTGCTGTTGCCAATGCTGGGCTATCATTTATTCCATCTCCACACATCATTACATATTTGTTTTCTTCTTTTAATTGCTTTATTACTTGGACCTTTTCTTTTGGCAATACATTTGCATATATTTTTGTAATTCCTATTTCTTTTGCTATTTTTTCTGCCGTTTCTTTGTTATCTCCTGTTAGCATTATTGTTTGTATTTTATTTTTATTTAGCTCTGTTATAACTTTTTGGGCATTTTCTCTTAATGTATCATTTACCCCAATTAATGCTAATACTCTTTCTGTATTGGCTACATATACTATACTATTTCCTTTTTTGGTTAGTTCTTCTTCGTCTTTTTTATATACATTTTCAACATTATATTCTTTTAATATTTTAGAGTTTCCTATTATTAGTTTTTGATTTTCTACTTTTCCTACTAATCCTAGTCCTGTAATATTTCCAAATTCTTTTACTTGTAGTTTTGGTATATTATTTTCTTCTAAGTATTTCTCAAATGCCATTCCTATTGGATGTGTTGTTTTGCTTTCTATACTTCCTACTAGTTGTAATAATTTGTTTTTTTCTATATTACTATAATTTTTTATTTCTGTTATTTGTAGTTTTCCATGTGTTAATGTTCCTGTTTTATCAAATATTATTGTATTTGTTTTTCTTGCATTTTCTAGTATTTCGCTTTTTTTAACTAATATACCATTTTTTGCACATATACCTTCTGCAATAACTATTGCAAGTGGTGTTGCTAATCCTAAGCTACATGGACATGCTACAACCAGTATTGTTACAAATCTTATTAAACTTTCTGAAAATGGATAGCCCATTATTATATATGCTATAAATGTTATTATTGCAATTATAATAACTGCTGGTACAAAATACCCTGATACTGTATCTGCTATTTTAGCAATTGGTGCTTTTGTGTTACTTGCTTCTATAACAGCCCTTACTATTTCTGATATTGTTGATTCTTTTCCTATTTTTTCTGCTTTATATTCTATATAACCATCATAATTTATGCTTCCTGCTATTACTTTATCTCCTTTTGTTTTTGATGCTGGCTTACTCTCTCCTGTTATAAATGATTCGTCTAAATGTGCTTTTCCTTCTATTATCTCTCCATCTACTGCTATTTTTTCCCCTGGCTTGCTAATTACAATGTATCCTTTTTTTATTTCGTCTAATGTAACCTTTTTTTCTATACCATCTACTTTTATTACAGCACTACTAGGTGTTATTTTAACTAGTTTTTGTATTGCTTCTTTTGTTTTATCTTTACTTATTTTATCTAAGTATCTACCTAGTTTTATAAAATATATTACTATTGCTGTAGATTCAAAATATAAATTATGTGTGTATTCTATATTTCCTTTTATTATCATTACCATGCTATATATACTATATAAAAAGCTGCTTAAGACACCTATTCCAACTAATGTGTCCATATTGGGTGTTTTATGTATTAAATTTTTGTATCCATTTTTTAATATATCAAAACCATAAATTATAAATATTATTGCAAATATAAATAAACATATTGTGTAATTTATTGGGTTTTGCATTGGATCTAATATATTTAAAGTTGGCAAATTTACCATATGTCCCATAGAAATATACATTAATATAATTGCTAAAATTGTAAAAATTATAAATTTATTTTTTTCTCTTTTGCTTTTAGTTTCTAGATTTATTTCTTTAAATTCTCCCAAACTTTTAAAACCAGCTTGCTTTACAAATTCATTCAATTTGTCTATATTTAATATATTCTCATCATATATAATTGAGGCATTTGCCATCACTAAATTTACATTTGCCTCAATTATTCCATTTTGTTTATTTAAATACTTTTCTAATCCATTTGAACATGCAGAGCATGTCATTCCATCTATTGCTAAAATAATTTTTTTCACTTTAACATCATCCTTTTAGGAAAGTTTTTTATTATGAATGTTGGAGCAAAGCGACTTTTATACAATAGGAAAGTATCACTTTCCTATTGTATAAAGAAAAATCGAGTTTTCTCTTCTATACCACAAGTTTCTATGCTCCAACGCTTACATCAAATCCTAAGTCTTCAATTTTTTCTGTTAATTTGTCTTTTTCTATTTCTGTACTCATAGCTATTTTTACTAAACCTGTTTTGTGGTCTGCTTCTACTTTTTCTACTCCATTTATTGTAGATAATGCGTTTTTTATCCTGTTTTCACAGCCTTCGCACATCATACCTTTTACTTTTATTTCTATTTCTTTCAACATTCTCAAATCCTTTCTTTTATTTTGTATAAATTAGCCTTAGTGCATTTAAAATAGCAATAATAGATACTCCTACATCTGCAAATACTGCTTCCCACATACTTGTTATTCCTAATGCACTTAAAATTAATATTAATACTTTTATAAAAATTGAAAATACTATATTTTCTTTTACTATTTTCATTGTTTTTTTAGATATTTTTATTGCATTTACTATTTTAGATGGTTCGTCTGTCATAATTACAATGTCTGCTGCTTCTATTGCTGCATCTGAGCCAAGTCCTCCCATTGCTATTCCAATATCAGAAATTGCAAGAACTGGGGCGTCATTTATTCCATCTCCTACAAATATTAATTTTCCTTTTTCTGTTTTTTGTTTTAATAATTCTTCTACTTTTTTTACTTTGCCATCTGGTAATAATTCTGAATATACATTATCTAAACCTAATGTTTTTGCTACATTTTCTCCTACATCCTTTTTATCTCCTGTTAACATTACCGTTTGTTTTATATTGTTTTTCTTTAGGTTTTTTATTGCTATCATAGAATCTTTTTTTATTTTATCTGCAATTAATATATAACCTTCGTATTTGCCATTTATTGCTATATATAATATTGTTCCTATTTCATTGCATTTTTCAAATTTTATTTGATTTTCTTGCATTAATTTTTCATTTCCAACTAATATGTCCTTATCTTCTATTTTAGCTGCAACTCCTAGCCCTGCTAGTTCCTGTGTTTTTATTATTTTCTTTTCGTCTATATTGCTATTATAAGCTTTTTGTACAGATACAGCTATTGGGTGATTTGAATAATATTCACTATATGCTGCTATTTTTAGCAATTCTTGTTTATTTATATTTATTGGTTCAACTTTTTGTACTTCAAATACTCCTTTTGTAAGTGTTCCTGTTTTATCAAATACTACTATTTCTGTGTTTGACAATTGCTCTAAATAATTACTGCCTTTTATTAGTATTCCTACTTTAGATGCTCCACCTATTCCACCAAAAAAGCTAAGTGGTATTGAAATAACAAGTGCACATGGGCATGATACAACTAAAAATGATAGTGCTCTGTATATCCAATCTGTAAATGTTGCACCATTTATTACAAGTGGTGGCAGTATTGCAAGTATTATTGCTATTATAACAACAATTGGTGTATAATATGCCGCAAATTTGGTAATAAAGTTTTCAGATTTTGCTTTTTTACTACTTGCGTTTTCTACTAAGTCTAATATTTTACTTACAGTAGATTGCCCAAATTCTTTTGTTACTTGTATTTTTAAAACTCCATTTAAGTTTATTGCACCACTTAGTACTTCTTCTCCTTTTTGCACTTCGTGTGGTAATGACTCCCCTGTTAATGCTTTTGTGTCTAAGCTTGATTTTCCTTCTATTACTTTTCCGTCTAGTGGTACCTTTTCTCCTGGTTTTACTATTATAATATCTCCAATTTTTATTTCTTCTGGATTTACTTTTTCTATTTTATCACTTTTTTGTAAATTTGCAAAGTCTGGTCTTATATCCATTAAATTTGATATTGATTTTTTAGATTTATCTACTGCATAGTTTTGGAATAATTCCCCTACTTGGTAAAAAAGCATTACCGCTACTGCTTCTGGATATTCTCCTATTGCAAATGCTCCTATTGTTGCAACAGACATTAAAAAGTTTTCGTCAAATACTTTTCCTTTTATTATGTTTTTTACCGCATTTTGTATAATTTCTAAGCCTACAATTATATATGAAATAATATATAATATATTATTTATTAACTCATTATTAAAATTTATTATTATAGCTATTAAAAATAATATAAAAGCTATTATTATTTTTATAAAATCCTTATTCATAATTATTTTTCTACCTTTCTTACTTTCTGTGTTCTATATGCTCTACACCAACTTCGAATACTTCTTGTACATGCTCGTCATCTAACATATAAAAAACTTCTTTTCCTTGTTTTCTACATTTTACTATACCGCTTCTTCTTAAAGTTCCTAATTGGTGTGATATTGAAGATTTACTCATTCCTAATACATTTGCTATGTCACATACACACATTTCGTTTCTGTCTAATGCAAATAATATTTTTACTCTTGTAGTATCTCCCAAAATTTTAAAAAATTCTGCTAATTTGTTAAATAAATCTGCATCTGGCATATTTTTTATTGTACTTTCTACTACATCTTTGTGTATCACATTACAATCACATATAAATTCATTTCTAGACATATTTACCTCCTTTTAGTTGAATGTTTATTCAATTATTATAATTATATTATATGTGAATGCACACTCAACTGTCAAGGGTTTTTAGAAAAATTTTAATTTTTCCTATTGCAATGTTGGAGCGAAGCGACTTTAATACACTAGAAAAGTATGACTTTCCTAGTGTATAGGAAAAAGAGCATTCAAGTTAATGAATGCTCTTTTTTGTTTCCTTTCTGGACATTTGCTATTATGCTGGAATTACAATAAAAGGTACTGCATCTGATAAGATGAAGTTTTTGTCTTCCATGTATTCCACTTTGCCTACAGGTCGTTGATTGCTCAAATTGGAAAAACTACCTGATGCAATATAAAAGCCCTCTTCTTCCTCACTTTCACCTAATATTTTATAAGTATTACCTAAATCAGAAAATTCTCCTATTGGTCTAAAGCCTGTTGGCTCTAACTTGAAACTTGCATTTTTTGAATCTGCATAATTTCCAAGTTCCAATGAGTAACCCATTACCTTGCCAGTTGCTTTAAGAACCGAATCTCCTTTTTTAGTTAATTGCTCTACTACTTTGTACAGGTACAACAAGTAGTCTGTTTTAGTAGCCAACCTGCTTTTTAACTCTGGTAAAAAGCCTTTGGCAAGCTTATTAGCTTGTTGCCAATTAACCTCTACTGCTGGTTTTTCTCCAATTAAAAAGTAGATTTTATCTTCCTTTTTATCATAGGATGGGTCTAAACCAGCAATGTAAATGCTCCCTTGTCTACCACCTTCAAGTGCATCTTTCAGCTCTTGAAATTGTGGTTGCGCCAAAATTTGGCTATCAGGTGAAATTGTTGTTGCATCAATGTATAAGCATTTGCCAAACATTGTATGCATTTTTTCTAATGCTTTGGCTTTTTGCATTTCTGCTTCTGTCCGGTTTTCGGAAACTCCGAATTTCATTTTTGCTGTGTTTTCCATATAATGTTCCTCCTTAAAAAAAATAATAATTTTTACCAAATGAAATTCTATATCTACATTAAGATATACCCTTATTATACACTATTTTATGTTAAATTGCAAATTTTGAAATATTTATAAAATGTGTTATAATGTATGCGGTGATTTTATGCAAAGAATTTTAAGTTTTATGAGAAAAGCTATAGAGGAATATAATATGATTGATGAGGGTGACAAAATTGCAGTATGTTTATCTGGTGGAAAGGATTCTATTACAATGTTATATGGTTTTAAGGCATTGCAAAGATTTTTTCCTAAAAAGTTTGACATTATTGCAGTAAGTATACATCCTGGTTTTGATTTTTTTAATACTAGTTTATTGCAATCTATTTGTGATAATTTAGATATTCCACTTTTTATAGAAAATAGTAATATTAAAGAAATTGTTTTTGACATAAGAAAAGAAAAAAATCCTTGCTCTTTGTGTGCAAATTTGCGTAGAGGGATTATAAATAGTGTAGCTATTAGAGAAGGTTGTAATAAAATTGCATTAGGTCATAATAAAGATGATGTATTGCAAACTTTTATGCTTAATTTATTATATACAGGAAATATTTCTACATTTGCACCTAAAAGTTATATGGATAGGTCTAAAATTACATTAATTAGGCCACTTATTTATGCTGGAGAAAAGGATACTAAAAGATTTGTTAAACAAAATAATATACAAGTTATGAATAAGAGTTGCCCTATGGATGGTACTTCTAAAAGAGAAGATATGAAGGAGCTTATTTTTAAGTTAAGAAAAGATATTCCAAAAGTTGAAGCAAACTTATTTGGTGCAATAATTCGTAATTTAGATGGCTGGAAAAAGGAATAGATATGGTATCTATTCCTTTTCATAGTATTAATAATTATTTATTGGTTTGTATTAAGCTTTGCACTTCTTTTGTTGTTAGATAACGCCATTTGCCTAATTCTAAATCATTTACATCAATACTACCTATTTTACTTCTATGTAGTGCCACAACTTTTTTTCCTATTGCTTCACACATTTTACGAACTTGCCTATTTTTTCCTTCATGTATAATTATTTGTATTCTAGATATATTTTTTTCTTTGTCTATTTTCAATATTTTTGCTTTAGCCGGCTTTGTTTTATAATTTTCTATTTGCACACCTTGTTGCAATTTTTCTATATCTTTGTTTGTTACAATACCACTAACTGTTGCATTATATGTTTTTTCTATTTCATGCTTTGGATGAGTAATTTTATACACAAACTGTCCGTCATTTGTTAATAACAATGCTCCAGATGTATACATGTCTAATCTTCCAACTGGTACAATTCTTTGTTTTATTTTAATTAAATCTAATACAGTATCTCTGTTAAATTGGTCTTTTGCTGTGGTAACATACCCAATTGGTTTATTAAGTAATATATATACAAAGTTATTTTCAATTTCTAATTTTTTTCCATTATAAATAATTGTATCTTTTTTTGGTGTTACTTTTGTTCCTAACTCTGTAACAATTACTCCATTTACTTTAATTTTTCCTTGCTGTATTAATTGCTCACATTTTCTACGAGATGCAACTCCACATTCTGCTAAAAATTTTTGCAATCTCATTTCTTCCATTAATTTCACATTCCTTTATCTATACAACTCTTCTTTTTTTAGTTCTGATATAATATTTTTAAAATATTGTGGTAATTCCGCTTCTAAGTGCATTTGTTTACCTGTTATTGGATGTTTAAAATCTAAAGATTTTGCATGTAAACATTGTCCTTGTATCCCAAATTTATTTTTACCATTTGAATACACACTATCTCCTACAACTGGATAGCCTATTTCTGCAAGATGTACTCTTATTTGATGTGTTCTACCTGTTTCTATATTTACTTGTAATAATGTGTATTCATTAAAACGGTTTAATACTTTTATATGTGTTATAGCATTTTTGCCTTTACTTGTTACTGCCATCTTTTTTCTGTCTTTTGTACTTCTGCCTATTGGCATATCTATTGTTGCCTCATTTTCTTTTACAATTCCTCTTACTAATGCAATATATGTTTTTTTAACTTCTCTATTTTGTATTTGGTTACTTAAATTTATATGTGCCTTGTCATTTTTAGCAACTATAAGTATTCCACTTGTATCTTTGTCTAGTCTATGTACTATACCAGGCCTTATTTGTCCGCCTATTCCAGAAAGTGAGTCTTTACATATTGCCATTATAGCATTTACAAGTGTTCCGTCTGGGTTGCCATTTGCAGGATGAACTACTAACCCTTTTGGTTTATTTATTGCTATAATATCATTATCTTCATATATTATTTCTAATGGAATATTTTGTGCTTTTAATTCTATGTCTTTTGGTTTTTCCTTTTCTTGTGTTATTACATCATTTTCTTGCACTTTATATGATGGCTTTTCTATTTTACCATTTACTAATACCTTTTTTTCTTCTATTAATCTTTGAATATTACTTCTAGAAAGTTCTGTATTTTTTTCTGATAAAAATACATCTAGCCTTTTGTTTTGCTGTTCAGCATTTACTACAAATTTTAACATATGTCCTCCAATTATCTTATTATTTCATATAATACAAAGTCATCGTCATTATATATTTTATTGTATTTTGTATCATCTCTTTTATCTATTAACATAGCTAACTTAGAATTCTTTGTTGTTAGTATATGGGTCATCTCATAATTATCAAACATTGTGTCATAATATGTTGCTATTGAAGATACATTTATAAAGTCCATAAATATGTCTTTTCCGTCATCTGGGTTACCTGTTGGTGTGTTAAATTCTGGGGCATATAAGTCTGCTCTTGAGTCTATAAATACTGGTATATCTCTATAAATTAAATAACTTCCATAATTATAATCATTATAAATTTTTATATTGTTTACATCTAAGTTTTCTAAAATATAATCTGCTGCTGCAACTGGATAGTCTTTTGTATTTATAAATTCATCATTCTTTTTTTCGTTTGCAAAATTTAAACTTATTGTTAATATAATTGCAATTGTAACAAATACTCCTACTTTTGTAGTCATACGCTTTGTTAAATTTTGTGCAAAATTTTTGGTATATATTTTTAATGCTTCATATGTCATTTTATTTATTGTAATTGAGCCTATTAATATAAACATTGTTGATTGTCTTCTTGAATAAAACATTAAAAATGCAAGCCCACCTATCATAAATAGGTCTTTTAATTGTATTTTTATTTTTGTAAATGTTAATAATGCTATATACAATATAAGTAAACACATTACTTGTTCATTTTCTATTAGTGTCATTGGCAAATGTTCGTTAATATTTTGCGTTGTATTTCCTTGCATTGTTTTTATTAAATATGTGTATGGTGTATCTCCTATTGGTGTTAATAATCCTGTAAATACACATACAAGCATTATAATTATTAACCATTTAACATTATCATTTCTGTTAATTTTTAGTTTATATGAATTTTTCTTTTCTTCTGCTCGTTTTTCTTTTGCTTTTTCTATTTTATATTTTAAATTTTCAAGTTTTTCTTCTAATTTTAGGACTTCTTCTGTGTTACCTTTTTTATTGTGTTTTATTATTTTTCTTTTTAGCATAAATATTTGATATTTTCTTTCCATTATTATATCTGTTATTAATGCTATTACATATTCACCTATATATGGTAAAAATAATACAAAATAAAATGGCCATACTGCTGCATGGATATTTGCAATAATTATTGGTATAATTATTAAACCTGCCGCATATCTCTTCTTTTTAGTTTCTAAAAATTTTTCTATAAAATATATTGTAAAAATGAACAATATAAATGTTACTAGTTGTGCTCTAGCTGCTATATAATCTCCTAACATATATATTGAGCCTAATGTTATAAAAAATGATATAACATGATTTTTAGCTAATTTACAATTTATTGCATACATAGATAAACCTAAAATAGAAGCTAATAAACATGTTGATATATATATACCAGTCATCCCAAATAAACTATAAATTAAGTATATTGCAACATCATAACCCCAGTGTGGATATGTATATGCCAAGCCTTCATGCCACGAAAATGGGTCTTGCATATCTATTCCATTTTGCAGTATATATTCTCCGATTTTTATTGTATAAAATGTGTCGTTTTGCAGTGTTATTGGTGATATTGCAAAACAAAATATTATTATTGCAAATATTGCCATTATATTAAATATATTTATTGTTTTACTATTTTCCAACTTTATCTCTCCTACTTTTTTTTCGTATTATATCAAATTTTTTATAGAATGGCTATAGTTTTATAACAAATCGGAAAGCTATTTTATTAACAGCATTTAAAACTTTTTTATTGGCTTTCCGTAAATTTGTGTGCAATGTTGGAGCGTATCTACCTCTTGTATAGGAAAACTCGGTTTCCCCTATACAAGTGCAAAACGATAGGGCCATGATTTTATTAACCATGACCCGTTATATAAAAAAATTCGACTACCTATATTTATACTGCTTCTTGATTTTGCACTTCTTCTGCTTCTTCTTTTTCTGGTTCTTCTTCATTTATTATTTCTAAACTTCCTATTGAAACTTCATATGCAACTCTCATTTCTGATGTTCCGTCTTCAAATTTCTTCTCATATTGTCTTGATTGAACTCTACCTACTATTTTTACTTGTGTTCCAACTTCCAAGTTTTGGCAAAATCTTGCATTTCTTCCCCATGCTATTGTTGGTATATAGTCTGATTTATTGTAAGCTCTGTTTACTGCTAATAATAAATCTGCTATTTCTCTACCAAATGGTGTTTGCCTATAAATAGGTTTTTTACATATGTAACCTATTAGTACAACTTCGTTTGTAATAGTATCTTTTAAAGACATTTCGTTTTCTTCTTCTTTATTTTCTACAACTTCTACTATGTCTTTTGCAAATACTGTTAAAATTAATTTGTTTTTTTCATTTTCATAGCTATTGTATGATCTAAATTGCCCTTTTACCATAAGTTTTTTACCTGGTGTTAACATTTCTTCTGTTATTAATCTTTCTGAAACTGTTACTGGTATTATGTCGGCATTGCCACTTAAACGTGGAATTACTAAGTCAAATATATAAAATCTTTCTCCATATATTTCGTGGCTAAATCTTTTTTCTCCTGTTACTTCTCCTACTAAAGTTAAGTAGTTGTTTTCTAAATAATTTGTATTCAAAACTAATTCCTCCCTATTTTTTATTTGTCTATTGTATCTTTGTGTTATTTTTTAGATTATGTCTTACTTTTGTTTTTTTACAACTTACATTTTTTATTATATCACATTATTTTGGGTTTGTCTACATAAAAAGTTAATTTTCTTCAATTTTGCTATTTTTTACAATTGTACAACTGCTGTATTATCAATACAACTAGCATACTATATATCTTTTTGTTTGTAATATTATGGTCTTCTATTATAAATTCTTGTACTTCTATTATATTATTGTTTATATCTTCTATATTTCTTTGTAAACATGCCATTACTCTATCTTCTGTAATGCTTGATACTGTTACTGTTGCCTTTTGATTTAGACCATAGGTTATAGTTTTTATTTTATCATTTTTTATTATACTATTATTTAATTTTAAGTCTGAGTTTATAATTAAATATTTACAATTTTTTATTATATAATTAAATATATCTTGTCTTTCTAATTTATCTAATTGGGTACACACTACTATTGAATCAAATTTTATATTTTTTATATTATTTATTGTTTTTTTGTTTATTTGTATTAACTGTATTGGGTTATTTTTTTTAATTAATTCCTTTTTTATAAATTCAAAATCTTTGCAATCTGCAACAATTCCTATAAAATACATATATATCCCCTTTAAACTTTATAATTGATATTATGCCTTTTACTGGAAATTTTATTCATTATTGTTTGTTATATTATTTACAATTGCATTTTGAGTATTGTTTGTAGTTGTGTTTACTACATTATTTACTGTATTATTTGCTATAGCATTATTTGTATTACTTATATTTGACGATGTTTCTACTGTATTGTTGTCTTTATTTACTATCCCTGCTACGCAAAATAGCATTATTACAGTTACAATAGATACAATATATGCATATATTTTTTCTTTATTAAATACTAAAAACATAAAAATTCCTCCAATTATAAGCTATTTAATTTTATGTTATAATAATTAAATTTATGCCAAAACAAGAAAGCATATTCTAAAATTTTAGAATATGCCTTCTTGTTTTTGACAGATATTTATGACAATTCTACAATTGCCACTGCGAGGTTTAGCTTACTATCAGAATAATCAACTTCTTGGATTCTAACTGCTGGAGATGAACTGCCAACACTTTTGTAATGCCCACCTACTACAGAATATCCGGAAGATGAATCTGAATCTTTTACGAGTTTATATGTGTTACCTATCATTCCATATAAACCGCCAAACATTCTATCTCCTGTTTTTTCAATGTCACGTCTAGGGTTAATGGAATTTGTGTAATGCCCAATTTGTTCTGAATGTTTAGTTAATTGGTCTACAGTAACAAATCCATCTTTTAACCAACGCAATAACAGCAAATAATATGTTGTTTTTGTCATGCATTTACTTTTGTTTCTGGTTGAGTAGTTTTTGGCTAATCCTTCCCATCTGTTGCAAGTTAATCCCATCCAAGGTCTCCTTCCATCAACAAAAGCAAGGCTACTTGCTCCATCTGATGATGGTTCTCGCGTTGATAACCATCTGTAACCTTTTTTAGGCTTATTTTTTAATGCTTTTAAAACATTGTTTCTAAGTTCTTTCTCCATTTCGGTCTCAAAAACTCTTTCTTCACCTGTTTGTGCATCAAAATATAAGTCTGTAGGTTCAAGGTCTGCCATATAAACACACATAAATTCATCACGAGTGTTTTTTATTTTGCAAAACCAATATGGGAGCCCTTCTTTTTGATATACATCTGTTCCTCCAGATAACCTATTAGGTTTTGGTATTACAATTTGTTTATCCAAATTGTTTTTACCTTCTGCAGAAGCTTTCCCGCTTCTATCTGCCTTAATTGCCTGATACAAATTATTATTATCAGGGCTTTTGAATTGTGTAACTTTTTCTTCCATATATGTCCCTCCTATGTAGTAATTTAGAAAAAGCTATGTAGTTGTATGTACAACTATACATAATAATTATAACATATATTGGCATAATAATCAAACACAATACTTGCCCTAATATTAAAGTATAACTTCAATATTAGGGCAAATTCTACAGCTCTACTCCTGAAAGTTCTCTGTCTTTTTCTTTTTTATAAATATTATTTAATTTATTTAGCTCTTCATTAATTTCTTCGTCTACATTACTTTCTTTTATATCTTTGTTAATTGCTTCTATTCTTTGCTCCGCAGTCTGTTTCCATTTTTTATAACTATCTTCTCTTCCTGCTATTAATGCTTCCATAACAGAGCCATATTGTTTTTTCTCTTCTGAGGTTTTATAAATCATTGTTGGGTTTGCAAAATCTTCTGACCTTGTATATACTTCTACTTCAATTCCTCTTTTTTCTAATGTTTGTGCAATTTTATTAAAATTGTTATATCTTATATCATGTGCTTCTATAGTTGTTAGTCTTCCCATTCCCATTTTTTTATTCATTTCTATGTATCTTTCAAACACAGAAAACATAGACTCATATCTTGAAACTGCCATAAGTCTGGCTATTGTTTTATAATTTACATCTGATTTTTCTATTTTATCAATTATTACAGTATTTCCTAAAGTTCCTTCAAAAATAAAATTATAGCCATTACGAATAGTTTCATTAACTAATTTATCCATTACTTTTCCTACAATAGGATCTGTTATTTCTGAATAATATTGTGGAAATTCTTTTGCTAATAATGCAGAATTTTTAAACAAGCCCCTATATGTATCAACATCTAAAACAGCTGCATTTTCATTTGTTTGTGCAAAATCTCTTTTAGATTTTATAACAACAGAGCTTTTTCCTGAGCCAGGTTGTCCTCCTGTAATTACTGCTATTGGATTTTTTGGGTTTGGTACACAATTTTCAAAAATAAATTTGCTAATTTCTTTATACATTTGTTCACATTCTTGTTCTGTCATTTTATATTTTTCTTTAGCATATTCAAATTCTGTTAAATTTTCCATATTTAACTCCATCCCTTTCTTAAGTTGCAGATTTATTTAAAAAATAATTTAATTTGTAAAACTAATTTCCTAATTTTTCTTTAATAATCTTTGAATACTCATTATATGCTTTATTTATAATTTCTTCATTTCCCATATATATACTTTCTTTTTCTTTATTTAATCTTTCTATTTCTTCTCTATTATTATCTTTTACAGCTAAGGCTATCATCATTGAGATTATTTCTATTGCAACTTCTGTTTTTACATGTTCTCTCATATTTTTTCTCCTTTCAGATTGTAAATATTTTTCAATACTAAAGAATACTAAGTTTTATTAATCTAAATTATCTCTTATTTTTATTGCTTTTTTTCGTATTCTTTGTATTGCTGTATCTACAGATTTTACTTTAGTATGTAACTCTTGTGCTATTGTAGCATATGATTTTCCTTCTTTATATTCATTTAGAACTTGTCTTTCGAAATTACTTAAGCTTTCGTCTATTTTTGTTTCTATATAATTATAATATTCTTTATTTGCTATAATTTCTGATGGGTCATCTACCACATTTGTGTCTAGTACTTCCATAACGGTTGTTTCATCATTTTCTTCGTATGCTGTTGCATTTAGTGAAAGTGACGAATTTAGTGGTAAATGTTTTTGTCTATTTGAGTTTTTTACTGCTGTTATTAGTTGTCTTTCTATACATAAATTTGCAAATGTTTTAAATGAATTTTGCTTTTCTAAATCAAATGATTTTACTGCTTTATATAGTCCAATCATTCCTTCTTGGACCATATCTTCTCTTTCGGCACCAATCATAAAAAATTTGTTAGCTTTCATATTTACTACATTATTATATCTCTCTAATAAACAATTAAGAGCTTTTTTATCGTTATTCGAAATTTCTAACAATTCTTCGTCTGTCATATTTTCGTATTGTTTATCTATAGAAAAAGTACCGTAGCTTGCCATATTGTTTGCTCCTTTTATTGAAATATATATTTATTATATTGTTTAAGTCCTGTTATGTCAATAGTTTTAGGCTTTATTTTATCTCTATTTCGAAATTTAGTATATTTTTTGCAATTTCTTTAAAATATTTTTCTGGTTTTGTTAAATATACTACTTCTAAGTCTTTTTCTAGGGTATTTTGCATATTATTTTTGCATAAATTTTCTTTTAGGTAATTTGCTACTGTTGTACCTGTATGTATTAATTCTATTTCATATTCAAATTCTTCTCTTATTATTTTTTCGTATATTGGATAATGTGTGCAACCAAGTATTATTTTATCTACCTTTTTTTCTTTAAATGGTTTCATGTATTCTTTTATTACTTGCCTTCCCTCTTTACTAGTTGCTCTACCTTCTTCTGCTATTGTTGCTAGCATTGGACATGCTTTATTTATTACTTGTATATCTTTTATTTTACTTTTTAGTGCTATTTCCCAAGCATTGCTTCTTATTGTTCCTTCTGTTGCTATTACTCCAATTTTGTTATATTTTTGTTTTTTTACATATTCAACTGTTGGTTCTATAATACCTACTATTGGTATATTAAATTCTTTTTTTAATATATCTAATGCTTGGCTTGTTGCAGTGCCACATGCTACTACAATTATTTTAACTTTTTTTTGTATTAATGTTTTAACCATCTTTTTTGCAAATTTTATTATATCTTCTTTACATTTATCTCCATAAGGGAAGTTAGCTGTATCGCCCATATATATTATATTTTCATTTGGTAATGTTTGTTTTATTTCTGCTAATACTGTTAAACCTCCTACTCCAGAGTCGAAAATTCCTATTGGTCTTGTATCCATTGTAATATCATCCTTTCTAGTTTAAGATTATACATCACTATGCATACATATTACAATATTAATTACAATTTTAGCGTCAACTTTTTACTTTTTTCTACATAATATATAAAGAGCAATATAAATTGCAAAAAAAGAAAGGAAGATTTATATGGAAATGAGTAAAAAGCCTTGCTGTCCAATAATTGATATAGATGGATTTATAGAAAATGGTAAACAATTTGATTTAGAAGTAAATTTACCAGAAGATAATAGAGATGTTGTTTTTGGCGTTGTAAAAAACAGTGTTCAAGAACCTGTAAAAGATGCTGTTGTAAAATTAATAGAGGTTGTATATGACTGTGGTAAAGAAGAAAGACGTCCTGTAACCCATACTTTTACTAATTCTGATGGAGAGTTTGTATTTGGTCCTCTTTGTCCAGGAAAAGAATATGCTTTAGAAATTTTTGTTAGTGAAGTAAAACATGTAAAAATGTGTGCTCAATGCCACCGTGATGGTAAATGTTTAAAAGGTATAAAAATGGATAAATGTGAACACCCTGTAAATTGCTACGAAAAATGTGATAACAGAGAAAAAGAATGTAAAAAGCAACTTAATTAAGTAATAATGTTATTTGTTCAAGCGCCAATTTTACGAAGTAAACTAAAGTGCAATGTTGGAGAGTAGCAACTTCTGATATAGGAAAAATCGATTTTCCTATACCAGAACATAAAAGGTGTCCTATTTTAGGACACCTTCTTTGTTGAAATAATATTTAAATCTCACTAGATGCATAAGTAATTTTTGGGTTTAATAACAGAAATTTATTGAATTTTTGTAAGATTATGCTTCTTTTATCTTCTTCGTATTCTTCTGGTATGTATGTTTCTTTTGTTAGCATGTTATAGAATAGCAATATTTTAGGTCTATCACTTCTATCTACTACAAAAGCTCGCACATTTTCACCAGAATCTTTTACAAATTTCAGTGCATTTTCTGATAATTGATACGAAAACATTGCATCTGTTGCATCACCATAATAATCTACTTTGTTACTATTCCGAACATATACTTTTTGGCACATATAGAGACTCATATTATTTCCTCCTTTAAAATACATATGGCTACTACCTTGCAACCAATTCTATCAAATGTATTTATAAAAGTCAATTAAATTTTACAACTCCGTTTTTTGTGCCTACATTTTCTAGCTCCAGTAATTTTATTTTTTTGTCTATTCCTCCTGCATATCCTGTTAAGCTTCCATTTGCTCCTACTACCCTGTGGCATGGAACAATAATACCTATTGGATTATGTCCTACTGCGCCTCCTACTGCTTGAGCAGACATTTTACTTTTATTCATTTTTTTGGCCACTTTTTTTGCTAACTCTCCATATGTTACAACCTTTCCATATGGAATGTCGCATAATAGTTTCCATACATTTTGGGCAAATTCGCTTCCCGTATATTCTAAGTTTATATCCAAATCTGAAATTTGCGGTTTTTCCCCATTAAAATATTTATCTAACCATTTTTTTGTTTTTATTAAAATAGGTTCCTCCGCATTTTCTTGCATTTCTTCTTTTATATCTCCTAAAAAATATTTTTGTTTTTCTATCCACAAACCTATCAGTTTGCCATCTTTACTTGTTAACAATAATTCCCCAATAGGTGAATTATATTTAGTTGTTAATACCATCTTTTTCCTCCATCACAAATATACTTTAACTCTGCTTTTACGTCACAATGTTGTTTATTTTAGTAGAACAAATCGGAAAGCCACTTTATTAACGGCTTTTATAACTTTTTCGTTGGCTTTCCGTAAATTTGTTCATGCGCCAATTTTAAGCAAGTAAAATTGTGTGCAATGTCGGAGCGTAGCGACTTTTATACAATAGGAAAGTATTACTTTCCTATTGTATAAAAAATCCTATAACTAAAGCTACTTAGTTATAGGAAAGTACCATATATAAAATACTTTTATTTTGTGCTGATAAGTTATATGCTATTATATGGCAACTTTCAAATACGCCCTTAACCTTTTCTAGATTTTCATTCCAACCATAAGGTCTTGGATATTCTAATTCTTTTTCTGTAATAATTGGAATTGTATTTTTACTTAATAATGCAATTGCACCAGTAATTCTACCATATTTATCAGTTCCCCAATATTTAGGATTACCTTCAATCACATTAAAATCTTCTTTTCCTAATATTGGTTTGTTGTCATTCAAAATAACTGTCTTTTTCTTTATATTATCTGCTCCTTTATTCACTAAGTCTTCAACTATTTCTTTATAATTCATAATCTTTATTTTCCTTTACTTTTCCTATTTTTTATATCTAATTCTAATAATGCACTTTGAACTTCATATTTCATCCAATCTTTTAAAGTATCTGATGCTACCATATACCCTCTTCCATCATCTAATGGTCTATAAAACGTAACATCATCTGTTTTATAATCTTTTATTTCCTCTTCTGTAAGTTCAAATCTTTCTTTTTCTCCCTTATTGTAATAATCTAAAAAATACTTTTCCGTATTTTTATCATAATCAAAATAATAAAAGGCATTTTCATATGATAAGTTATTCAAACATTTGTCTATCGTATTCTGCAATTCTTTTGCATACTTTGGTGCTAATTCTACATTTTCTATCATTTCATTGTATAAAGTTCCATTGCTTTCTAATTCTTGTTCTCTTTCCAATGCTAAATTTAATTCACTCATAAATTCTGTTAACTTACTATCTTGCCCTTGTATATTATCAATTTCATTGTTTAAATTTAATTCCATTTAACCTTCTTTCCGAAATATATATAGGCATTTTATCATATATGCACTGCATATTCAAGCATTGTAAACTGCCAAAATATATCTTATTTTGTATATAAAATTTAATATATATATTTCTATTTTTTATTTTAAATTTTTATTATTGGGATTTTTTTAGAAAAAAACTAGTTTATGAAAATAACATATATGTAAATGTTACATTGCTCTTATTTTTTACATTTTGTTCGCTTGTTTTTTGTTGCCAAATATTGTATTATATTAGCAACCTTTCTTGTCAAAATGTAGTCTTTACTTAAAGGCGGAAAAGGGGGCAAGTGTGATGACAAATCCCGAACTTATTCTAAAATTGGTTGAAATGCTTTTAAATGAAAGAACTACTAACAATGAACTTCAAGCAAAATTAGAAGAATACAAAAAAAGTGAAGGCTAGAAGTGTCATTACATAGCCGAAAGTGGGAAAGTATTTGAGGGTGCTTTCCTGCTTTTTATTTAAAAAAAGTATGTGCATTGAGGTACACATACCAGACAAGTGAAATGACACAATCCCGAACTAAAGTGCATTTCTTACTGTAACTATATAATAACATCATTTCTTAGTTTTGTCAAATATGTTTTTTTTAAATTTAAAAAAATCCTCTACTTATTATCTAGTATGTGTTATAATTTTAAAAATATTAAATAAGAAATGGAGTTGTAGTAATTATGGAAAATTGCATA